>NZ_JAMYPX010000056.1:0-21837 GCF_040320585.1 Mesorhizobium sp. M0663 | reverse complement strand
AGTTCACGGATTTCGTGGCGACCAACGTCTCCTTCTCCGAACCGTAGTTCAGATAGAGCGAATTCAGGACGGGTCCCACCGTGCCCATCAGCGCCGACAACAGCGCGACGATCAGGCCGGCCGGGAGGAACCACCAGCGGCGGGCTCGATAGCTCCGCTCGCGCGCGCCGCCGCGAAATTCCCAGACAGCACTGATCAGATAGATCCCTATGAGTATCTGGAGCCATTCCGCCCGACTGTTGGCGAAGAGCCAGGAGCCCGCCGCGGCGCCGGCGATGGCGCCGGGCAGGTACCAACGGACCAGGCTCCAATCGATGTTGCGCCGAAACGCCAGGGCGCGGATGGGATTGCCGATGAGCTCGGTCAAGGTGATGACCGGCGCAACCGCCGCGCTGCCTGTGATGAAAGTCACGGCGGGGATCAGCAATAGACCTCCGCCTCCGGCCGAGAGGGTGTTCAGCGCCCAGGTGAGGAACCCCGCCAACGCCAGGAGGCCTAGTCTAATCCAGTCCATCGGATCAGAACGAAGCGGGCCTTCGATCGTTCCGAACGCATCGGTTCGCAAAAACCCGGCCCGCCTTTTGAGTCTCGTGTGCAATGGAAATAATCACCCGTTACCGGGCCAAACGCGGGCGCCCGGAAGACCGGACTCCGGCGCACCGTACCGCCGATACCTTTGAAAGCTGGTTGAAAGCGTACCGCCTAACCAGCCGGAGTTACGGTGAAGTCATCAAAATACACGTGACTGTCGGCCTTCGACCACAAGCCAACACGCCCGGTCACCGGCTCAGGCAGCGTGTCCTGCAGGTAGAGCTTGCCGTCGACATAGCCTTCGACCTTGGTGCCGGCGATGCGCACCTTCAGGTCGTGCCATTCATGGGTTGAGGTTGGGGTGTTCTTGACCCAGGTCACCGACGAGCGTTTCCCCTTTTCGAACTTCCACAACACAAGGTTGTTCTCCAGAGGGTTGGCGCGAATCGTGAGATAGTCGCCATTGGGCTTAAGGTTGAACAATATCCCTGCACCCTGGTCGATGCGGCCGCTGATGCCCTCGAAACGGACGGCGATCTCTCCATCGCGGAAATCCGGCACGCCCTCAAGAACAGCATAGGGGAAGTATGCATAGGCCTGGACGCGGTCGAGGAACTCGGCGTACCGCTCCCCATAGAGGGCCCGCGCCTTGTCTGCGAGACCAGCGGAAGTCTGTCCCTCCTTCCATTGGCGCCCGTCGACGGCCAACACCTTGTTGTCGCCTTCCATTTCGATCCGCCAAATGCCTACCACGCCGGGCATCGCCTTCGAATCTGTGCCAACTTCCTCGTCCGAAAAATTGACGATGTCCGGCGAGCCCGCCGAAGCGGGCAGCAGCAAGGCCATCAAGCCGACACCTGCCGCGGCAATTGTCTTGAGGCTATGTAAGATGTTCACGGCTGATCTCCTTCTGGCTTGAAGTGTATTTGATGGCCGGTGCGCGGCGGCTCCGCCACCAAGCAACCCAGACGAGCAGCGGCAGGCCGCCGACGAACCAGGGAAGCGCGATCCACGGAGCCGCGACGAGCGGATAGCCGGGATAATCGCCGGCCCCGGTCGCCGGCACGGGCAGGGGTACATTTGCGAGCCCATAAAGGAGCGGCAGTACCTCCTCGGTGCCGGTAGATCGACTGACGGCCGACCGGCCGCCATAGCTGTACTCGACTTCGCCATATGACTCATCGCTTGCGCTGCCGACAACACTCTGCTGGTCGCCTGCAAAACGGATGACAATCCGTGGAATGACCCGCTCGAGCTTCGATAGGACGTTTGTTCGCAAATCGGCGTACCGGGGGTCTTCGGGCGCCAGGTGAACGGTGACGGTCAAGTGATCGCTGAGTTGCGCCAGGGCCTGTTGGTCGGCAAGCGAGAAAGAGTTCCGTCGGTCCTCGGTCGCATCGGCCGACCATCTGATCTGGGTAGCCGCGACCATCACAAGACAGGTCGCCACGAGGCAGATGAGCGAACGGACAAGCTTGATGCGCACGGTAGCACCCATGGGGAGCCAGATGGCAGCGAGTGCGGCAAATCCAAGAATCGCCGCAAGCACCCCGACGACCAGACTGAGCGACAACAATCCGAGCTCAAAGGTGTGCAGCGTTTGCGTGAGCGACAGCCGCGACGACCAGCCAAGGAGGTCGGGTTGGCTGGCCGCCGCGAAGTCGATGACCCACGATCCGAGTGTGAAGCCGAGTGTGACAATCGCCGCGGTTGCCGCGCTCTCGGTAAGCGCAGCTGCGAATAACGCGATGGCGCCGACCAACAGGCCGTAGAGGAGATGTCCGAGAACAAGATTCAGGGTCTCGGCGACGAACAGATGTCCGCCCATGAACTCCCAAATCGCGAGCGCAGAGAGCGCAGGGATACTGGCAATGAGCCAAGCTGCGAAGACGGCGACCAGCTTGGCGCCAATCAAAGTCGGCGGTCGATAGGGCAGCTGGATCAGGAGCCGCAAGGCGCCGGACTCCTTTTCGTTGCCGAGCACGCGTATGGCAACAAAGGGAAACAGCAGCGTAACGGCGACGTAGAAGCCGCCGAACGTCGGAACCAGTACGCCGTCCAGCGGGGATAGTGCGCTCGCGAGCCCAGGCGAGGTGAGGGCAGTAGCGCTCGTTTCGCCGTAGAGCGACACGGCCTGAAAGAAGCTGAAGCCGACGAGAGGGCAGAGCATCAGCAGCATTGTCCAGAGCGGCCGGCCGCTCGCCATTTCCCGCAGCTCCTTGGCCAGCAAGGGGCCGAAGGGAGCGTCGAGCGGTACCGCTGCCTCAGGTGAGCGCAAGGAAAACCTCCTCCAACCCACCGGAGAGGATCCCCGCACGCTCCCGCAAGTCGCCCAAGGTCCCGACGCCGCGCACGTGGCCTTCTGCGAGCAAGACGAAACGGTCGCATATGCGGTCGGCATCGAGCAGCTGGTGTATGGCGAGGACGAGGCTGCGCCCCTGCGCCGCAACCTTGCGCAGCACGTCCATGATCTCGCGGGTCTGTCGCAAGTCGAAGCCGTCGAAGGGCTCGTCCATCAGCAGCAGTGGATGCGGCGTAATCAGGGCAAGCGCCAACATCAGTCGACGGGCATACCCTTTGGACAATGCAAGCACCCGCTTGTTCAGCACCGGTGCAAGTCCGACCGCCCTAACTGTGTCCGCGACGTCGAGGTCCGATGTCCGGTAAACACCGGCGAAGAACGCGAGCACCCGTTCGACATACTGGTCGCGCCACGGCCGGAGGCCGTCGGGGAGGTAGAAGATCGATCTCCGGCGCAATGCGGGTGGCAGAGGGGCGCCGTGCCAGAAAATCGTCCCCGAGTCGGCGGGAAGAACGCCGGCAACTGCTTCGAGCAACGTGGTTTTGCCGGCTCCGTTCGGTCCGATGAGCCCGAGAACTTCGCCGGCTTCGACCGTGAAGGCAACGTCCGCCAACGCTGTTTGCGGGCCGTAGCGCTTTGTCAAGGCGTCGACCCGAAGGGCGACTCCGCTCGCTGGCGGTGTCGCGATTTGCGCCTTGTCAGGCATCCGGCTTCGCATCAACATCGGCTGATTCCCTCCCGGCGTGCGATTGGGCATTGCCCGGCCGAACTCCGCCGTTGGACGCGCGCGCGGACGCCCAATCTAGCACTTTTTGACGGCGACCTTGTCGAGGGCTGCGCGCAGGCCTTTCGCCAGCTTCTGCACATCGTCGTTCGCCCAGAAATGCATGAAGAAGAGCCGCGGCTGCTCATCGAGCATGTGGCTATGCAATGCCGTGATCTCGATGCCGTTGCCTTGCAACGCCCTGATAACCGGATTGACCTCCTTGGCAGTCAGCACAAAGTCACCTGTGATCGCCGTTTTGCCGCCGCCAGTCGACTGGAAGTTGATCGCTATGGCGGAGCCCAGGGCGGCCGGCACATCCATGCCATTTTCTTCGACCGGTTCTGCGCGCGGTATAGTGAACTGGTAGACCGCGCCGTTGGCCTTGCCTTTGTAGCCAATAGCTTGGTCGACACCCGCCGTGTCGAACTCGATCTTCGAAGCGGCCGCCGCCTGCGAACCGGCGGATGCAGCCATCGGCGTCTTCGTCAGAGCCAAGCCGGCATGAAGCGCTGTGGCGAGTGCTACCGGATCACCTTGGCCGAAGAGGTGCATGTAGAGCGTCATCGGCTGCGCGCGCAGCAGGTGGTTGTGCACCGCGGTGATCTCGATGCCGCCTTCTTCAAGCTTCTTCATGACCGGGTTCACCTCGTCCTGCGTCAGAACGATGTCGCCCATGACCATTGCCTGATTTCCCATGGGATCGAAGGCGATCCAGCCTCCGAGCGCAAAGCCTGGCTTCAGGGATATGCCGTCGAGCGATACCTTCAGGTCGGTTCGTGGCAAGCCAACTCTATAAACGCCGCCAGGCATTTCCGATCCGGATTTGCCAAGTGTCTGCGCGACAGTTTGCCAATCGGGTGCCGCTGACGCCGGTTGGAGAAGCGCCGACATCGCTATCAGCATTGCGCCGGTGATGAGTTTTGCACGCATGGATTTCTCCTTGTGGTCTGCCCCAATATGCCCAATGACTTTCAATCCGAGACGCTAGTCGCGTGCAGAGGGCTTCTGCAGCACGCCCTCCAGGAAGAACGTCCCATCCGGGTCACGAAGCTGTACTGCGGTATCTGAGATCCATACCTGATAGCAGGTCTCTTCGCCTTCAACGGAAATGCAGAGCTGCCCCTTCTCGACGCGCCACTTGCCGGCGTTCTTCTTGCCCATGTCGTAGCGCACGATCCGTCCGTCGCGGCCGAACGCATCCGCCCAATGAACGTCGTCCGTGAAATCCATGCCGGCGAACTTGGCCTTGATCTCCTTGCCCTTGAGGTGCCGGAACGTGTCCGCCGCGTCCGCGGCATTCACAGCAATCAGGCTGAAGCCAAAGGCGATGGCGGCCATCAGCCGCCGACCAACCGTAGCAGTTCCCGGGCTGTTTCTTTCGAGGGTAATCATCTTTCAGGCCGCCGCCGTAGGCTTCATGGCCGGCGGCCAGCTGTGCGTCTCCGCTTTGCGGCGCGAGGCCCAGGCATAAAGGGCATCGTAGATGACGAAGCCGTGCCTCAGCACCTCATGGTCGTCCGGCGTGACGTCCCGGAGCCCCATGGAGATCGCAAGCAGTCCCGCCGACTGTGGCATGAGATCGTGCCGATCGGTGTCGGCGCCGCGCACGATCGAGGCGATCGTCACGATCGCCGGATCGCGCTCGAGGCCGTATTTCGAGACGAAGGTATCGAAGCTGCAGCCGTCACCCACATGCGTGAACTCGACACCGGGCACGTCATAGGGTGTAGCGCCCGTCTCCTGGGCAACTGGGATCACCCGATCCGGCGGCACGAACAGGAATTCTGGCTCCGTGTCGATGAAGCGGGCGATCAGCCAGGGACAAGCAATACGGTCGATCACCGGACGTTCGCGGGTAACCCATTTCATGGCCTTGTCTCCCTTTTGGTTGGCGCCACTCAGCGCGGCCTACTGCTGCGAGACCGCCAACGCTACGCCTGGTTAAAGAATGATACAAGTGTTACATTTATCTTACCCGTGATACGGTTCACTTATGAGTGAATGGAACAGCCCTGGCTGCTCCTTATCCATCAGCTGCCGAGCAAGCCGGCCTCTCCGGGTGAAGATCTGATGGCGAGCACCGAAATCTTGCGGGCCAAGACGGGACACGTTCTGGACATCGGCGCAGCGCTGGCGGTTATCCTGCTCGGCGTTTGGCCGCTGATCCGGAGATAGGTTTTCGATCTTGGCCCACCCCGCCGCACATCCATGTTTGGGGTCCGCCGTGACATCGACCTGGATCGATGCCAACGGCTGTCCCGAAGAGATGTGCCGTTCGGCCCTGCCAGCATCGACGAATATGGCAACTTCGACGGAACCGCCACCCAGGCCGACCTTCCCACCGCCGTCGCGCCGCCAACCCGAGCGCGCTGCGCCGAAGTTCTTGGCTTTCGATACATTTCCGCTGCCATTATATCGCGAGCGCGCGGCGGTCGCATGACTCCTGTGGCGACAGCGACAGACTATTGCTGCGTGTTGAGCGCCCGCCTCAAGCTCTGCGCCAACGCCTGAGCATTGCCGATGCCCCAGTAGTGCAAGAAGATGATCCGCGGGTCTTCAAAGAACATGTGATTGTGCACCGCCATTACTCCAATCGCTCCAGCTTGCAGTTCACGGATGACCGAACGGACTTCATTTTCCAGCATCGCAAAGTCGCCGCAGACCGCGGCGCGCTCGTCCGTGCCCTGAAAGGCTGCCCATGTGTTGTAGCCCATTGCGGCATCAATATTGAGCTCACCACAGCGTGTGCAGACGACGGGCACGGATGGGCGCGCCAGGACAAACTTGAGCACGCCATCCTTGCTCTCGCCCTTGTGCTCGACAATCGCCTCAAGCGGCGGCGCGTCCAAGCTACTATTCACTTTCTTGATGGCGGGTTCGACAGGATGCTTCTGGCGCACGATCTTTATCGCTTCAAAAATCCTATGCGCTCCTGTCGCCAACGCAGTTTCATCAGCCGTACCCTCGACATGCATAAACATCACGCGCGGCTGCTCGCGGACGAAATGATTGTGTAGGGCTGTTACGTAAAGGTTCGCCTGGATCGCTGCGGCCATCGCGTCCTCGATTTCATCTTCGAGCACGACGATGTCACCCATCAGCGTGGCATGATGCGCCCCCTGTTTAAAACTAACCCAGGAGGTGAGGCCCATAAACGGAATGATCTCAAAGCCGTCCAGGGTCATTCTCACTTCACTGCGCGGGACCGATAACTTGAGCACGTCACCCGTGGTCTGTCCCTTCAGTCCGGTAAGGGATTCAATAGCTTGGGTATCGAGCATCTTAGACCTCCTCGTTTCATCGAGCACTAACCGAACCCGATTTCCGTTGGCGCCACACAATGAATCGAGTGCCGAACGCCAACGCCAGCGTCACCATTCCAATTATAGGTGCAGGGGTGGTATGAAAAAGAGCAGTACGAAGCAGCCAGCCCACCTGGGATCATTGCCAGCAGAAGGGCGGGACCGGCCCGCTCGGCGGTCGCACCAAGGGCACCGAAAATACCCGTTCCGATGATCATGCCGGCAGTCATGAGCGTAGCTGCGGTGCGTCCGACGGCCCGAGTCGCGGATGATCCTGACTGGCTAGCCCCACCCGAGGCTGTCATTTCGGCACCTCCTGTCAGGCATCAGCGAGACAGTCTGCGAGACGTCAACGCTACGCCTGAATATAATATGATACAAGTGTTGCATTTGCCTTTCTCGGTGATACGGTGTGCTGATGAGCGAAGGGGAACTTGGGACCGAGCAGCGCTGGCTGCTCTTGATCCATCAGCTGCCGACCAAACCAGCCTATTTCCGGGTAAAGATCTGGCGGCGGCTGCAGGGTATCGGCGCAGTTGCGGTCAAAAGCACAGTCTATGCGCTGCCCGCCGATGCAGAAACGCAGGAGGATTTCGAATGGCTCCTGAAGGAAATTATCGACGGTGGCGGTGAGGCGATGGTGTGTGAGGCGCGTCTGATCGACGGCCTGACGGACGCACAGGTTCGGGCGCTGTTCGATGCCGCGCGGGACATCGACTATGCAGAGATCGCCAAGGCAGCGCGCGATCTAACGGCGGCTATCGACTCCGACAAGACCGAGGATCGGCGCGCGGATGCCCGCGCGCAACTCGGTCGAATGCGCAAGCGGCTTGCCGAAGTCGTGGCGATCGACTTCTTCGGCGCCAGCGGGCGGCTCGCCGCCGAGGGACTGATCGCCGAGCTCGAGGCTCAGCTTATAGAGGACAAGGCCATGACCAAGGAACCGAAGAAGACGGCCGAGCTGGGTGAGGTCAAGGGCCGGACCTGGGTCACGCGGCGGGACGTGCATGTCGACCGCAACGCCTGCAGCTGGCTGATCCATCGCTTCATCGATGCCGATGCAACGATCCGCTTCGTGGCGGGCAAGGGACACGTGCCAAAGGAGGGCGAATTGCGCTTCGACATGTTCGAAGGCGAAATCACCCATGAAGGGGACTGCTGCAGCTTCGAGGTACTGCTCAATCGTAGTGGCATAGTCGACCCGGCGCTGCAGGCCATCGCCGAGATTGTTCACGACATCGACCTCAAGGACGGCAAGTTCAGTCGCGAGGAAACCACCGGCATCGCCAGCCTGATCGCTGGGATCGCCATGGCCAATGCGGAAGACGAGCAACGGATCTCCGAGGGTGCTTCGGTGTTCGACAACCTCTATCGATATTTCCGCCAGAAGCGCGGGTGAGGGGAACCAATGACCAGCGTTCGTGCCGTCCATCCGAATGCGCTCGGTGATGACCCTTCGCATGGCATCCCCTTCGGCGAAGCAGTGCGGGTCTGGGCGCGTGTGGCGGCGCTGAGTTTTGGTGGCCCGGCCGGCCAGATCGCGGTAATGCATCGCATCCTCGTTGAGGAGAAGCGCTGGATCGGCGAGACGCGGTTCCTGCATGCGCTGAACTACTGCATGCTGTTGCCAGGACCGGAGGCCCAGCAGCTCGCCGTCTACATCGGGTGGCTCCTGCATAAAACCCGAGGCGGGCTCGTGGCCGGCACGCTGTTCGTATTGCCGGGCGTGATCGCCATCATGGCGCTGAGCTGGATCTATGCAATCTTTGGCAATGTCGGCGCGGTGCAGGCGCTTTTCTTCGGTCTGAAGGCCGCCGTCCTCGCCATCGTGCTCGAGGCGGTTATCCGGGTCGGCAAGCGGGCGCTCAAGAACAAAGTCATGATAGGCCTCGCCGCCGCCGCCTTCATCGGGCTCTTCCTGTTCCATGTCCCATTCCCGCTCATTGTCCTGACGGCCGGAGTGATCGGGTACGTCGGCGGGCGGGCCGGGCTGGCAGCGTTCATGGCGGGCAACGGCGATGGCAAGGTCGGCGGCAAGCAGGTCGCCGACGCGGAATCGGCGCTCGGCGAAGGCATTCCTGCCCATGCTCGCCCGCCGGTCAGCTGGTCGTTGAAGATCGGAGGCGTGTTTCTGGTGCTATGGCTGGCACCTGTCCTCGGCCTTTTCGTGCTGTTCGGGTCCGGCAATGTCTTCGCCGATATCGCGGTCTTTTTCTCGAAGATGGCGGTCGTGACCTTCGGAGGCGCCTACGCCGTCCTCGCTTACGTGGCGCAGCAGGCTGTCGATACCTATGGCTGGCTGAAGCCAGGCGAGATGCTGGACGGCCTCGGCATGGCGGAGACGACGCCTGGCCCCTTGATCATGGTGACCCAGTTCGTCGGGTTCATGGGCGCGTATCGAGCGCCGGGATCGCTTAATCCGCTGCTCGCTGGAACGTTGGGCGGCCTGCTCACCACCTGGGTCACCTTCACACCTTGCTTCCTCTGGATATTTGTCGGTGCGCCGTTCGTGGAAACGTTGCGCAGCAACAAGGCCTTGTCCGCCGCGCTGGCGACCATAACGGCAGCCGTGGTGGGCGTGATCCTGAACCTGGCGGTGTGGTTCGCGCTTCACGTTCTGTTTGGAGCACTGGGCGAGGTCAAAGGGTTCGGCATGACGGTCGATGTGCCCGTGCCCAGCTCCGTCAACATCGCGTCGCTCGTCCTGACATTGAGTGCGCTGCTGGCGGTGTTCCGTTTCAAGATCGGTATGCTCCCGGTGCTCGCCGGCTGTTCGATCCTCGGGCTGCTCTACGGGATGGCAACGGGAGCGATCTAACCCGTGCAGCCAGCGCCGCTTACCAGTGGTGAGGAGGCATCGTTGACGTTACAGTGGCTCGCGCACGGTTTGCGCAAAGCTATTTCGAAGCGGCGCTTCAGGCTGCTTCCTGCCGGTGCTGAGCCGACTGCTGCGAACCTGCTGATATCAAGGGGACTGCGGGCGTTCGGTGACGGTCTGGTCAGCATCCTGCTTCCCGCCTATCTGGCCACGCTCGGCTTCGACGCCTTCGAGATCGGAACCCTGTCGACGGCGACGCTCGCGGGCTCAGCCGTCCTCACCCTGGCTGTTGGGATCGTCGCGCATCGCTTCTCCCGTCGAGCGCTGCTGACCGCAGCGGCTGTCCTGATGATAGCAACGGGGGTCGTCTTCGCTGTCGTTCACGACTTCTGGCCGCTGCTTCTCATCGCGTTCGTCGGCACGCTGAACCCATCTTCAGGGGACGTCAGCGTGTTTCTACCGCTCGAACATGCGCAGCTTGCGCAGAGCGTCACCGACCGCGACCGCACGGCGCTCTTTGCGCGCTACAGCCTCATCGGCTCTCTCGCCGGCGCCGTCGGAGCGCTGGCCGCAGGAGCGCCCGACTTTCTCCGCGACGCCATCGGCCTGGAAATGAAGCAGGCCCTCCAGGCAGCTTTTCTATTTTATGCCTCACTTGGGTTGGCGGCGGTGCTCCTCTATCGGCGGCTGCCGAGTGACGCGCCTGATGCAGGCAAAGTGTCGGCACAGCCATTGCGCAGGTCTCGCTCCATCGTTCTGTCACTCGCAGCGCTCTTCAGCCTCGACGCTTTCGCAGGCGGCTTCGTCGTCCAATCGTTGTTGGCCCTCTGGCTCTTTCAACGGTTCGGCCTGTCGCTCGCCGCGACCGGCGCAATCTTCTTCTGGACGGGTGTCCTTTCGGCTGCGTCCTATTTGGTCGCTGTGCGAATTTCCCAGCAGATCGGACTCATAAACACGATGGTGTTTACGCACCTTCCGTCGAGCCTCTGTCTGGTGCTCATCCCGTTCATGCCGAGCGTCGCTCCGGCTATCGCTCTTCTGCTGATTAGAAGCGCGCTGTCGCAGATGGACGTGCCGACCCGCACATCGTACGTCATGGCCGTGGTGACGCCCGAAGAGCGGGCTGCCGCGGCGAGCATCACCGCCGTCCCCCGCAGCCTCGCGGCGGCCGCCAGTCCAGTCCTCGCAGGGGCTCTCCTTGCCGTCTCCAGCTTCGGCTGGCCCCTGATCATCGCCGGTGGGCTGAAAATTATCTACGACCTTCTGCTGCTCGCGACATTTCGCAGTGTTCGCCCTCCAGAGGAGCACGGGGGCGGGAGGAATGACATGTCAGTCGGCCATGATCGAACTGGCAACGACGCGCGGGTTTCCTGGTGGCGTTGAAGGCAGGACCACCAGCCGGACAAATTGCTTACGTCCGCCGGCAACGAGGATGTAGAGACGCGAGAACTCCTCCGTATCGCGATCTTCGGCAATCTTCTCGGCATCCGTACGGGTGAAGAAACTCTTCCGAAATGCCTCTTGATCGATATCGGGAAATGCCAGCGTACACGTCTGCACCGGTTTGCCGCTCATCGTTGCCTTGGTGGTGCCGATGATGGTTCCTGCTGGCAATCCTTCCTCCGCTTCGGCCACCAGCCATGCCTCCACTGAGGTTGGATTAGCGATTGGCGCGAGTTCGGCGAAGCCTGCTTCGGCAATAAGTGTCCACCTGCGTTCGTGCGCGGTCTCTATCATGCGCTCGAAATTGGGACCCTCGGCCAGACAGGTACGGTGAAATTGTTCGACAGCCTGATCCGCATCACTGGCGGCCTGCGCCGGCGACATCGTCAGACCCAAGATGGTCCCTGCCAACGTTAGAAATTGGAACATGTCTATCTCGCGTAGCTGATTGTGGACGAACCACTTATCCTGAACGGGCTACGACACTCGTTGTTCCGGACTGTCGGCGCCTGCATGGCCGGTATCTTGATGGAGGCGCGAAGCGCCTGCGCAGTTGATGCAATGTTCAGGCATCTGGCAACTGATGGAACCATGCCGCACTGGGTTTCGATGACGGACCCTGCTACAGACCCACTCACACCGCCGGGCGGGACCATTTGATCACGTGCTGAGTTCCTGGAGACATCTCCCGGCGCTCGCCGAGGAACCTGCATGTCGTGCTCGCCGGCAACCAGCCCCGGTGGTTTTTCGGGCACTTGGCCTATGTCCCAGTCCACTGTGGAAACTTGTTAAAATCCCTTACGGCAAAGGTTTTCGAGGTCCGCTTTTGCCATTCCCTCGAAGCCCAGCGCGGGAAGAATATCATTATCTCCCTTAAGATCGCGACCGTAAGCCGCCGAGAATATGGCAATTCCAGATTCATGGAGAATCGCTGAATTTCCGCTGATCTTCCCCAACAAAACGGTCGGCAGCAGCCCGAACGGAACGTCCTCGAGAATATAGCGGCTTTCGATGGTTGACGGGCCGAAGCCGCCGCGGCCTTGGCGATCCATCTCCTGGTTCATTTCCGAAACGGTGGCCATGGGGACGTGAAACGACAATGAAAAATGCTCTTCAACTGTGCGCACGGCAATTCCAAAACGGGCGGCGATCGCCAATCGTTCCGCGTCCAGAGCCTCGATAAAGCGGCCGACAGCCGGGGTGACGTTTCCGGCCTGGCTCCACTGTTCTCCCTTCTCCATGCGTGTGAGATTAAGAAGAGCGATCCCGAGATGGTTCTGCGGATTGAGGTTGCTGAGCGCGATAGCAAGCATGCCGTCGCGCTTGACGAAACGATCGCCGAACAAGCTCGTGCAAAGCTCGAACCCTTGGTCCTGAGCACTGAAAGGCAGCGTCGCGACATCCAGTTTCTGGCGAACGGTTGCAACATCGATTTCGGCTGGCCCGCGCTGTTGCCCGGTCACGAGCGTGGTACCCCAGACGACGATCGGCAGGCTAACCTTCCGGTCCGCAAGCCGCTTGGAGAGATACAGTGCCCCAAAGGAACTGTGCGAGCTGATGATAACCGGCGTTCCGTCCCTTAGATAAGGAGTGGCAGCGTCCATCACCATCTTGTGCCCGTAAGCCGGCAACGCGATTATGACGACGTCGGCATCGGCAATGGCGTCTTCGCAATCCTTGGCGATGCGCACCTTAGTCGTTGCCTTGATAGCTCCGGTAGCCTTCAGCAATCCACCGGCGGCCAGCGCCTTGGTGCGTTCTCCGGAAGGCGACCAAAGCATAGGGTCATGTCCCGCTTCGGCCAGATAGGCGGCAAGGCCGTAAGCAATCGCTCCGGCGCCAAGAATGCTTACGCGCATAAGTTCCCTCCTGTTGCGGGCATTGCAGCCTCCATTTCTCACTAGGAGGTTCCACAAATCGGAGCCGCATCTGCCATCGTCGGCTTCTGGCGATGGGATTCCGGCCTGAGCCCGCGATTGCAACATGTCTCAGCGAATATTCGTTTCCGCTTGACATATATCAAAAATGAATGAGACGATGTCAATCATACGGATTGCGCATGTAGAGAGAACATGGAAACCCGCGACCTTCAGAGCTTCCTTGCGGTTGCTGCCAGCGGCAGCATTACCAAGGCGGCTGACATGCTCGGTCGTTCCCAACCTGCAGTGACACGCACCATTCAGGATCTCGAGGCAGAGCTCGGCTTCGAATTGCTGCACCGTCTTGGTCGGCGGGTGCAGTTGTCCGAGGAGGGTGTGGCCTTCGAGGAGGAGGCGCGGCGCTTGCTGATGTCCTTCACCGAGCTAGCCGCGCGGGCCAAGATGATTGCCGCCGGCCGAGGGCGAATCCTGCAGATTGTTACCACCTCCGCGATCGGTACTGGCTTGATCCCGACGGCCATGGCCGAACTCAAAGGTGTCGAGCTTCCAGACGAGACGCATCTGGGGCAGTTTCTCCCCTCGATCGTCGCCCAGGAGGTGCGCAGCGGACGTGCCGAGATCGGGTTTTCGAGCCTGCCGCTCGATACGCCCGGTCTGGATGTCCTGCGGCTCTATTCGGCGCCTGATGTTGCGGCCGTGCGGGAGGACGATCCGCTGGCTGAACTTGACGTGATACCGCTTTCCGCCTTTGCCGGTCGCCGCGTCGCCACACTGCTCAACCCCCTACGTTTCCAGTTGCATGTCTCCAAGGCATTGGCGGCCAGGGGCATCGATACCGGGCCAGTGATCCGGACCAATACCGCGTACGGCGCGTTGCAGATCGTGCGCCAGACTGGCGCTGCGGCAGTCATCGATCCCCTCACCGCCTATGGCGTGGCCCTGCCTGGGGTCGTCATTCGCCCGATCGACGTGACCGTTCTTTTCTATTGGGGCGTTGTGGCTGCCGAGAAACGCCCCCTTCGTCCAGTCGCGCAGGCGTTGATGGATGCGGTCGAGGCGGTGGCTGAACGGTCGATCGTCGGCTTCAAGAAACTAGATCCGACCCTCGCTGGCCAATTGGTGAGCGATCCTGCATCCGGCACAAATCACGGAACAGGAATATGAAGCATACCCCCGCCGCGCCAACGCCGACAGGTCTTGCTGCGCTCGAAGCGCAGCTCGCGCAAGATCTCGACTTTCTCGAACTGCCCGCCAAGCCATGGGTTCCCGCGCGTTCGCACGATGGCGTGCCGGTCCGTGATGTCGTGGTGATCGGCGCCGGCATGTGCGGACTTGCTGCCACGGCAAAGCTGGTGCTGACCGGGATAACCAATGTCGTGGCCTATGATGCGGCTCCGGCCGGGCTCGAAGGACCATGGGTAACGTTTGCCCGCATGCAAACGCTCCGGTCGCCGAAAACCCTGCACGGTCCATCGCTTGGCCTGCCGCAATTGACGTTCCGCGCCTGGTTCACGGCGCAATGGGGCGTTGAGGCCTGGCGGTCGCTGGACAAAATCCCCAAGGGCCAGTGGATGGACTACCTGGTCTGGTACCGCAAGGTTCTTGGCCTGCCGGTGCGCAACAGCGTGCGCATGACCGGACTGGCAGCCGTTGGAGATCTGATTGCGATCGATATCGAAGGCGCGGAAACCGGCCGGGTTCTCACCCGTCGTCTCGTTCTGGCCACTGGTCGGTCCGGGTTGGGCGGTTTTGCCGTGCCCGATTTCCTCAGCGGCATCGATCGCGCCTATTGGGCCCATTCTGCCGACGACATCGATTTCGACGCGCTGAAAGGCAAGCGTGTGGCGGTGATCGGCGCTGGTGCCTCGTCCATGGACAATGCCGCAACGGCACTCGAGGCGGGAGCCGGCTCTGTTGACATGTTGATCCGGCGCAAGGAAATGCCGCGCATCAACAAGCTGACCGGCATTGGCAGTCCGGGTGTTGTACTCGGCATGCATCAATTGCCCGACGCCTGGAAATGGAAATTCTTCGATTATACGGCCTCGACCCAGACACCGCCGCCGCGTTCATCGACACTCCGCGTGTCTCGCCACCCCAATGCTCGGTTCCTTCTCGACTGCGGCATAGTTGCGGTGAAGGAGGAGGCAGGGACCCTGCTGGTGGAAACCACGCAGGGGCCAATGCGCTACGACTTCCTGATCGCGGCAACCGGCTTTTCAAATGACTTCAGCGGCCGCCCGGAATTTGCGGCGATCGCCCCACATATCCGCACCTGGTCGGATGGCCGATATAGGCCGGATATGGGGCCGGCTCGTGCAGGCATGTCGGACGCGCCGGATCTTGGTCCGGCCTTCGAGTTTCGCGAACGCGTCTCCGGCTCCTGCCCGATGCTGGCGCATATCCACTGCTTCAACGACGCCGCGATGCTGACCCATGGCAAGGTCTCCGGCGACATCCCGGCCGTCAGCGCCGGGGCCGACCGTCTCGTCCGCGGCATTGCCGCATCGCTGTTTGCCGAGGATGTCGAAACCCACTTCGCCAATCTGATCGCTTACGACACGCCCGAACTTCTGGGCGACGAATGGGTCGATTCAACTCCCTTGCTGCAGAAGGAGGCCGCGTGGTGATCGACGCGATGGACAAGGCTGCCGGCCTTTCACCGGATGATACCCTTTTCGCCGCAAGGCGGTTTCGGCCCGAATTCGTGCGAGGGGCAGAAGAATGTCGCCTCTCGGTGCTGCAGCCGGCAACCGATCAGGGGCTGGCGCCGAATTTGCGTGTTGCTCTTGCCCGTCGAATGGCCGCCCTGAACGCCGATCCGGTCCTGGTGGCCGAATATGATGTGCAGCTGGCTCAGCTAGGTCCGACCGAGCAGCTTCTGGCTTTGGCCCAGGGCGAAACGGATTTGATTGAACCCCTGGCGACCATCGTCCGTCATGTTGACCTGATCACCCTGACGCCGAAAAAGGCGGAAGCGAGCCATATCGCTCTCCTGGAGAAGGCTGGATTGAACAATCCTCAGATCGTCGCGCTCTCCGAACTGATTGCCTTCGTCAACTTCCAGACGCGGGTAGCGACCGGCTTGCGATTGATGAGGTCGTCATGATTTCGTCGGTTCGTCTGAAGCCATTGAATTGGCGTCCGTACATCGCGCCGGTCGAGCTGTCCGAGGCCACGCCGGAACAGCTTGAAGCGATGAAGGTCACGCCATCGGCCAAGAAGGTTTCGGAATATGTGCGCACCCTTGCCCACGACCCAGAGAGCTATCTTGCCCGCACCGTCCTGTTCAACGCGATCATGTATGTCGAAGGGGGGCTCGCCCGTCCCGATCGCGAGCTTGGCGCCTTGGGCGCCTCGATCGTCAATGGCTGCAAATTCTGTGCCGTTGTCCACGCCCGCAGGCATGCAGAGCTGACCAAGAGCGACCAAGTGGTCACCGCACTTTATGTCGACAAACCTGAAGCGCTCGGGCCCCGCGATGCGGCAATCTACAGCTTTGCCCGCCGCCTGTCGGCGGCGCCGTCGGAAGCGACGGCAGACGATATCGCCGCGCTGCGATCAGTTGGCATGGATGACCGCGAGATCATCGACTTGATCCACGCCATATCGATCTTCGGCTGGGCGAACCGGCTGATGCACGTTCTCGGCCATGCGGAGAGCGGGTGATGATGTCGCATGCGGTCAAGGCACTCCGTCCCACACTGTGAAGGGCACCAACCAGAATGCTTGAACTCAAAGATATAAAGCTGTCCTACGGAAGCACGCAGGTCCTGAACGGCGTCAATCTCTCGGTAAAGCGAGGTGACGTCGTGTCAATCATCGGCCCAAGCGGCACCGGCAAGACCACCCTGCTGAAGTGCATCAACTACCTGGTTAAGCCGGCATCTGGAACCATCGCATTCGATCAGATTCGGATGGATTACCAGCGCGCCGACAAGGCAGCCATCCAGGCGATCCGGCTCCGGACAGCGATGGTCTTTCAGCAATTCAACGTCTTCAAGAACATGACCGTCCTCCAGAACGTCATGGATCCGCTGGTCGTCGTGCAGCGCAAGTCCACGGACGAGGCGCGTGAAATCGCGCTGCGAGAGCTCGAAAGGGTCGGCCTCTCAGCGAAGCGGGACAGCTATCCGTCCCAGCTCTCAGGTGGCCAACTCCAGCGTACAGGCATCGCACGTGCGCTGGCGGTTCGGCCGGATGTGATGCTCTTCGACGAACCGACATCATCGCTTGATCCAGAACTGGTCGGTGAGGTTCTTAAAGTGATCAAAGACGTCACGTCGTCCGGGATTACTTCGCTGCTTGTGACCCACGAGATGCAATTCGCAAGGAACATCTCAAACCGGATCGTCTTCATGGATCGTGGCGTAGTTGCCGCCGATGGCAGTCCGGCTGAGATCTTCGATGCGCCTTCCAGCCCACGACTTGCTCAATTCCTGCAGTCTGAACTCGCTTTTCAATAATCCAACAAGAAGGGAACCCAAGAAATGTCTGCAATCAAATCCAGTTTTTCGCGTCGTTATGCCCTGGCCGTCGCCGGCGGCATCGCAATTGCCCTTGCGACAGCAGGGATCAGTTATGGTCAGACCGTTCGGACAATCAAAATTGCGACCTCTGCCGAATCCAAGCCATTGGCTTGGGGCGCGCTCGGCGTCGAGCCGCAAGGCTATGAACCCGATCTACTGAGGGCGATCAACGCAAAGCTGCCGCAATACAAGTTCGAAATGGAAGGTGTCTCCGACATCGCGCAGGAAACCGGCCTGGCCACAGGCAAATACGACATCGCGGTCGGTGGTTACTACAAGTCACCCGAGCGCGCCAAGCAGTTCTTCATTCCGGAAAACCCCATGGGCGCCAGCCTGATGAAGATCTACAGCAAAAAGGGCAGCGGCATCAAGGAAATGAAAGATCTGGTCGGCAAGAGGATCGTTCCGACCACGGCTGGCGGCGGAACCTATAAGTTCATCATGAACTGGCAAAAAGAAAATCCGCAATACAAGCTTGACGTGACGGCGTCGAGCGCCGGAATCCCGTATCCAAACCGTTTGGATGAGGTTCAGAACGGCAAGTTCGACGCGCTGGTCCTGCCTTCAAATCTTGGTGAGCAGACCGTCATCGATGAAAAGAAGCTCGACATCGTGGCGTCCGAACCGGTCTTCAGCAACAACACCTATATGCTTATTCACAGGTCAGATGAAAACAAGGTTCTGGTCGATGACGTGAACAAAGTTCTCAAGGAGTTAAAAGACGACGGCACGATCGAAAAGCTATCGCAGAAGTGGTTTGGCGAAGGCATCGTCAAGTATATGAAATGATTTGATCTGAGTAGATATCGTCAGCGGCAAGGCTGAATTGCAAGAAGGAGCGTTTCAAAGTGGATGTTTCTGCTATGATTCCCGAGTTGCTCTCGGCATTGCCGCTGACGCTCGCTATCACGTTTACCGCCATGTTGGTCGGCTTTTGCTTGGCGCTCGTTGCGACAACATTGCGGATTCGCAGGATACCAGTGGTCAGCCACCTCACCGACCTCTACGTGTCCTATGCCCGCAGCGTTCCCGTCGTCCTCCAGTTGTTCGTCGCGTTCTACGGGCTCCCCCTATTGGTGGCGCTGTTCGGCTCCGCAGATTTCTTCTCGCCGACGATCGCTGCGATGGTCGGACTGAGCTTTTACCATGGCGGCTATCTGTCGGAAGTCCTGCGGCCCGCATACCTGGCCGTCGATCGCGGCCAGCATGATGCAGCCGACAGTCTCGGATATACCTTTCGCCAGAAGATCACCCGCATCGTGGGCCCGCAAGCGGTGCACTTCGCATTGCCCGGCTATGGAAATTCCATCATCTACCTGATCCATAACGTTGCGCTGGTCATGTACATTGGGGCGGCCGACGTGATGGCGACCGCGCATTTGATCATGGAGCGCGACTATAACCAGTACCAGTTCGAAACATACCTCGTCCTGGCCGTCATCTATGCGCTGATGTGCCTGATTGCCTGGTTCATCGTGCACTTGTTCGAGCTTCGCTCGCCGATGCAGGCGCCTGAGGCCACGACAACAGCTCAGATCAAGAACGCGGCCATCGCCAGCGTCTGACCTAAAGGGTATTAAACCATGTTCGATACCGAAATTTTGCTCCAGGACACCCAGGAAATTCTGGGCGCCGTACCCGTAACGCTTGCCATGGCGTTCACGATTTTCGTCCTGTCGACGATCGTCGGCAGCATTTTTGCACTCGTCGAATATAGACGAGTCCCGGTGCTGCGAGAGCTCATCATGGCTTACAAGATCGTCTTCAAGGGCGTTCCGATGGTCATCGTGATTTTCCTCGCCTATTTCGGTCTGCCCCCGGCATTCCAGTTCCTGCTCTCGTTGCTCGGGATCAACTTTAACGGCCACGAAACACCCAACTCGGTTATCCTTATTATTGCGGTGACAGGCTGTATCGCTGCGTTCCAATCCGAGATTATCAAGGGAGCCTTGAACGCCTTCGACACCGGTCAGTCAGACGCCGCCCATTCGCTTGGCTATACGAACGGCCAATTGTTCCGACGGATTCTGTTTCCCCAGGTGGTTCTCACGGCAATTCCCGACCTGACAACCTCGATGATGGTCATCATGAAGGCGCTTTCTCTCGGATTCGCCATCGAGGTTGTCGATATCTTCGCCCAGTCCCAGCTGACCGCCGCGCTGAACTACTACTACCTCGAAGCCTTCGTGATTGCCGTCGTGATCTACATGGTGATTGCCTATATCGTCACCCAGATTGCCGACAGGCTGGAGCAAGCCCTTAGGGTACGGACCTGAGCGAAGCGTCGTCGGAACCCGCGCATCAAGGCGGAGGAACTCAAGGCTCTGTTGGAGAGCCTGCAAACAGCCGACGTGCGGGGCCAGCTCGCAGCCAGATCTGTGGGCTTGTAATAGACACCTTGGCGGGGCCTGCGGCCGAAGGCTTGCTCGACGGCCAGCGGCGCGTCCAATTGCGCGCCGGATTATCGCAGATTGGTCAGATCCACTGGACGATTGTTGATGATCGCTTCCATGGAGAAGAAGCCTGTCACCGTAGCCAGGTCGAAGTTCGTGATCAGTTTCTGGTAGAACGCATCGTAGCCGGACATGCCTTGTGTCACAACCTTGATCAGATAGTCCCAGTCCCCTCCGATCCGATAGAAATCGATCACCTCCGGCAACCGTTCGACATGGGCACGGAACGCCTCACTCCACTCCTTGGAATGGTGGCGAGTGCGGACCATTACGAAAACCGTCAGGTCGAGTCCCAGCGCTCGCAGATCGATATTGCTGTGCGACCCCCGGATAAGACCTAGCGACTGCAGGCGCTGGATCCGCCGCCAGCACGCGTTCTGAGACAGGCCGACCCTCTCCGCCAAATCTCGCTGCGAAAGGCTTGCATCGATCTGCATGGCCGTCAAAATCTTCATATCAAATGCATCGATTTTCGCCCGATCTTCGATCATCTGACACGCTCTTTGCAAGAAATTGCAGAAAATAGGGGAATTTTTTCGACCGTGGAGCAGGCTACAATCGGAGTCAATATCCGAGCCGGGGAGAATGACCGTGCAAGCAGCTCGCCCAACGACGAGGCAGACCGAGACCCCTCTGTCAAAGTTCCGCCAGGCGCTGAAGAAAAAGGCTGACGTGACCGCCGACCTCCGGGATGGGCTTGTGGGATCGACGGCGAAAATCGTGGGTCCCTACGGGCAAAAGGACTTGGTGTACGCCGACTATGTCGCGTCAGGCCGCGCACTCCGTCAGATCGAGCGCTTTGTGCTTGAGGAGGTCCTGCCGTACTATGCCAACAGCCACACGGAAGCCTCGTATTGCGGAGGCTTCATGACCCGCATGCGTCGGGAAGCGCGCGCCCTGATCGGTCAATTCTGCGGGGCCACCGAACGGCATGCTGTGATCTTCACCGGCTCCGGCGCTACGTCGGGGATCAACCGCCTCGTCAAGCTATTCGGCGTCGCTGAAGCCGTGGCAGCGGGCAAGCGCGCTCGGATCATTATCGGTCCCTATGAGCATCACTCCAACATTCTGCCCTGGCGCGAGAGCGGGGCAGAAATCGTGGAAATCGCTGAGCATCCGTCTGGCGGGCCGGACCTGTCTCAGCTCAAGGACGCGGTTGGCGGGGGGGCGTCAGATCTGACGATATGCTCGATGTCCGCGGCCTCGAACGTCACGGGCATCACCAGCGATGTCGCGGCCATCACCGTGATCGTGAAGGCCGCCGGCGCAAAGATGATCTGGGACTATGCGGGCGCAGGTCCTTACCTGCCGATTTCCATGTCGCCCGCCCCTGATGCCCAGATCGACGCGATAGTTGTTTCGCCTCACAAGTTCCTCGGGGGTCCCGGCGCCTCCGGCATTTTGATCGTTCGACGCGACGGACCTTCGACGAAAACGCCGTCGTGGCCAGGTGGCGGGACGGTGAAGTTTGTCTCCCCGAAGACACACGATTACAGCGACAGCCTGGAATCCCGCGAGGAAGCCGGCACGCCGAACGTGATCGGCGACATACGAGCCGCGCTGGCCTTCATCGTCAAAGATGCGATCGGACTCGACGCGATGACAGCGCGCAATCGCGAGCTGGCGCGTCGTGCCTTTCGCGCATGGAAAGCCCTGCCGCGGCTGGAGCTCCTCGGTCTATCCGATCCTGAGCGGCTTCCGATCTTTTCTTTCCGGGTCAAAAACGGAAAGGACGGCTACGTCCACCAGCAGCTGATCACGCGCATGCTAAGCGACCGGTTCGGGATCCAGGCGCGCGGTGGCTGCGCCTGCG
>NZ_JAMYPX010000055.1:0-21996 GCF_040320585.1 Mesorhizobium sp. M0663 | reverse complement strand
AACTGCATGCCGCAGGCTCCTCCGTTATCGCCTCGCAGACGGTGGCGCAGATGGCCCCACTGTGGGCCGCCGAGGAGGCCGTACGCGGCCAGGACCCGGCAGTTCGGATAACTGCGCGTCAGGAGAAATCCGCCGTCATCGTTGCCGCTCTCTTTGCGCTGTGGGAAAAGGAGCTGCCCAAGCTGTCGGGAAAATCGAAGCCGGCCGAGGCGATCCGCTATGCACTCGGCCGGCGTGCCGCGCTGGAGCGCTTCCTCACTGACGGCCGGATCGAAATCGACTCCAACACGGTCGAGCGCGCCATCCAGCCGCAGACAATTACCCGAAAGAACAGCCTCTTCGCGGGCAGCGACGGCGGCGGACGGACATGGGCCACCATCGCCACCCTGCTGACCACCGCCAAGATGAATCAGGTCGATCCGCACGCCTGGCTCACCCTGACCCTCGAGCGCATTGCCAATGGCTGGCCAAACAGCGATATCGACGCCCTCATGCCATGGAATTACCAGCGCTGAACGGCCTCAGCTGCCCGCTTACCACCGAGCGCGTCGTTCAGCAATCGGTCGACGACGGTGTCCGCCCGCCCCGGCGTTTTTTTGTCCGTTGGCCCGGCTGGCGGCGCGGCCCGCACAGGAGCTTCTGACGAAGAAAAGTCTCGCCGCGGTACTGTCAGGAATTCTGAGCCCGAGGTCATGATGATGGAAACGAGAGAATCATCAGATGTCTATCGAGATAGAACTTCTGGACCGGCTGCTTGCCGGCCGTGATCCGAAGAGGTGTTTTCCAGGGACGGTCTGCTCCCCGCCGGTTTAATCCGAACCCTGCCTGGCCAACCAGGTTCGTAAGTCTCGCCGCGTGATCAACTCCTTGCTAATTCGCGTGGAGCCGTTGTAACACCTCCTTCAAAGAAATTCATAGACTCTTAGCAAATCCAAACCGCCGTGAATGGTACGCTTACCTCATCTGAGGTCAGTAGATCAAAACCGTGGTGCGTAGAGGCAATGGCAAGAGCGCTGATCTGGGTTGTTCGGGACACGGCGACGATCAGCCCAAAACAAACACATGCTTACCTAACGACTGCCGCCAGTGGCTGGTCGCTGCGATCCCTACAACGAAATTTCGTTCGAAAGCTGTAGCATCTGCGGAGAACGCCAAATGACAAAGTCAGTGGGACGGGCGCCAGGTCTTTCTAAGTGGCTTGATGCTGACCCATGATGACACTGGTCAGTCGCCTAGTCGAGGCGCTATAGGCCAAGGGTGCGACATTGTCGTTGTGGTCGGTGGCGTTATCCCGCGCCAGGATTACCAGTTCCTCAGTGACCGCGGTGTGGCGGCTATCTTTGGCCCTGGCACGAACGTGCTCGATGCGGCGCGTGCGCTCCTTGATGTCCTCGAGGGAAGAAGACGAAACCAATGAACGGCCATATTCTGCGGCTCTCAGTCAGCTCAAAGAAGCGAAACCGGCCTGAAGGCGTCGAAGCTGATGGAGGTCCGGCGCGTCGTCGCCGAGGCGACCAAGGCGCGTGACGCCGGCGCAACCCGCTATTGCATGGGCGCGGCCTGGCGAAACCCCAAGGCGCGCGACATGGATGCGGTGGTGGCGATGGTCGAAGGCGTCAAGGCGCTGGGCATGGAGACCTGCATGACCCTCGGCATGCTCGATCTTGAGCAAGCCGCTCGACTGAAGCAGGCTGGTCTCGACTTTTACAACCACAACATCGATACGTCGGAACGCTACTATAGCGAGATCATCAGCACACGCAGCTTTGCCGAGCGGCTCGAGACGCTCGAGCACGTTCGCCAATCCGGCATCAAGGTCTGCTGCGGCGGCATTGTCGGCATGGGCGAGGAGCCGGTGGACCGGATCGGCATGCTGGTGACGCTGGCCAACCTGCCGGAACATCCGCAAAGCGTTCCGATCAATATGCTGATCCCGATCCCCGGCACCCCGCTTGCCGACGCCAAGCCCATCGAGCCGATCGAATTCGTGCGCGTGATCGCGCTGGCGCGCATCATGATGCCGAAATCGCATATCCGTCTTTCCGCCGGCCGTACGGCCATGACCGACGAGATGCAGGCGCTGTGCTTTTTTGCCGGCGCCAACTCGATCTTCGTCGGCGACACGCTGCTGACGGCGGACAATCCCGGTGAGGACAGGGATACCCTGCTGTTCCGGCGCCTTGGCATCGAGCCGATGGAACTCGAGGCGCAATGAACGGGGCACCGCTTGCCCGCTATGAGGCGACCTTGCAGGGACTGGCGCGCAAGGACCGGCTGCGGACGCTGTCGCCGCGCGCCGCGCTGGACTTCTCGTCGAACGACTATCTCGGGCTTGCCGCCTCCAGAAGGCTGGGCGATGCGGTTGCGGCGGCGATTGCGCAGGGCACGCCGGTCGGCGCCACCGGGTCGCGGCTGTTGCGCGGCAACGCGCCGGAGCATGAGCAACTGGAGACAGACGCGACGGCGTTCTTCGGAGCTGAACGCGCGCTGTTCTTCGGCAGCGGCTACATCGCCAACTCTGCTCTGCTGACGACGCTTCCGCGGAAAGGGGACGTTTTGGTCCTCGACGAACTCGCCCATGCCAGCATGCATGAAGGCGCGCGGGCCGGGCGCGCCGAGTTCAAACTCGCTGCGCACAACGACGTCAACGCTGTCGAGGATGCGATCACGCGCTGGCGCGCCGAAGGCGGCATGGGGTGTATCTGGATCGCCGTCGAGAGCCTCTACGGCATGGATGGCGACCGCGCGCCGCTAGAGAGCCTGGTCGCGCTTGCCGATCGGCATGAGGCATTCCTCGTCGTCGACGAAGCGCATGCCACCGGCGTCTGGGGGCCAGATGGCCGGGGGCTGGCCGCCGCGTTCGAGGGCCGCGACAACATCGTGACGCTCCACACCTGCGGCAAGGCGCTCGGCGCGTCCGGCGCACTCGTCACCGGGCCGGGACTGCTGTGCGATTATCTCGTCAACCGCTGCCGGCCATTCATCTATTCCACCGCACCATCGCCGCTGATGGCGGTCGCGGCGCGCGAAGCGCTCGCAATGCTCGCCGACGAGCCTATGCGGCGTTTTCAGCTGCATGAACGCGTCGCCCTCGCGGGCCGCCAATTGGCCGAGCGCTGCGGCGTTCTACCAGCCCTTTGTCATCGGCGATAACAGGCGCACCATGGCGGTGGCGGCGGCACTGCAGGCGCGCGGCTTCGACATACGCGGCATTCGTCCGCCGACCGTGCCCGAAGGCACGTCGCGGCTGCGCATCTCACTGACGCTCAATATCGGCGAAGCCGACATTTCCGCCATGGTCGAGGCGCTCGTCGAGGTGTTGGCCCAGACATGACCGGAGGCGACATGACCAAGCGCATCGTCATCACCGGCACAGACACCGGAAGTGGCAAGACCGTGTTTGCGGCCGGGCTTGCCGGCCTGCTTGACGGTTTCTACTGGAAGCCGGTGCAATCGGGCCTCGACGGCGAGACCGACAGCGAGGCGGTTGCACGGCTCGCCGGCCTGTCGCCGGGCCGCGTGCTGCCGGAAGCCTACCGCTTGAAGAGCCCGCTTTCGCCGCATCGTTCTGCCGAGATCGACGACGTTTCGATCGAGGCTGCCGATCTTTCGTTTCCGGTCCTGCCGACACCGCTCGTCATCGAAGGCGCGGGCGGGCTGATGGTGCCGCTGAACCGCCGGACAAGGTTCATCGACATATTCGAGCAATGGCAGTTGCCGGTCATTCTATGCGCCCGCACCGCGCTCGGAACAATCAATCACACCCTGCTGTCGATCGAGGCCCTGCGGGCGCGCGCTATCCCGTTGGCTGGCATCGCCTTCATCGGCGATGAGATGACCGATACGCAACGGACGATCGTGGAATTCGGCGACGTGCCGCAACTCGGCAGGCTGCCGCACCTCGATCCGCTGACGGACAAAACGCTGAGACAAGCGATGATTGCCGGCTTCGACCTCGCTTTGATTGCCGGAGGCGGATGATGCCGCAATCCCGTGTGTGGCATCCCTTCACCCAGCACGCGCTCGAGCCGGCGATCCCTGAAATCGTCCTGACGGAAGGCGCGTATCTCCACAAAGCCAATGGCGCGCGCATTCTGGACGCCATTTCCTCCTGGTGGGTCGTCACCCATGGCCACCGCCATCCCCGCATCATAAAGGCGATCGAGACGACCGCCTCGAGCCTCGACCAGATCATCTTCGCAGGTTTCACGCACGAGCCTGCCGAATGCTTGGCCAAGGCGCTTGTCGGGCTCGCTCCCGCCGGACTCGACTGGGTGTTCTATTCCGACAGCGGCTCGACCAGCGTCGAAGTCGCGCTGAAGATGGCGCTCGGCTATTTCCGCAACATCGGCGCGCCGCGCTCGCGCATCGTCGTCATGGAGCACAGCTATCATGGCGACACCATCGGCACGATGAGCGTCGGTGCCCGCGGTGTGTTCAACGCCGCCTACGAACCCTTGCTGTTCGAGGTCGACACCATTCCCTTCCCTGCCGCCGGGCGCGAACAGGAAACGCTAGATCGGTTCGAGGCCCTCAGCCGCGACCAGCGCGCCGCCGCGCTGATCGTCGAGCCGCTGGTGCTTGGCGCCGGCGGCATGCTGATGTATCCGGCATCGGTTCTGTCCGAATTGAAGAGGATCACTGAGGCCTCGGGCACGCTGCTGATCGCCGACGAGGTGATGACCGGGTGGGGGCGTACCGGAACCATGTTCGCCTGCGAGCAGGCGAACATCTCTCCGGACATGCTGTGCACCTCGAAGGGCCTGACCGGTGGCGTGATCCCGCTGGCGGCCACGCTTGCCACCGATGCGATCTTCCAGGCTCATTATTCAGCGGATCGCAAGAAGACGTTTTTCCACTCGAGTTCCTACACGGCCAATCCGATTGCCTGCGCGGCAGCACTCGCCAATGCCGAGATCTGGCAGGACGAGCCGGTGGCCGAGCGGATCACGGCCCTGAGCGCGAGACAGGCGGCCGGGCTTCGGCGCTTTGACGACAATGCCAGCTTCACCGACTGCCGAGCGACTGGCACGATCGCAGCCCTCGATCTGCGCACCGGCTCAGCCGGTTATCTGGCCGAGATCGGCCCGAAGCTGCGCGCGTTCTTCCTCGACCGTGGCCTGCTTGTGCGCCCGCTCGGCAATGTCCTCTATCTTCTCCCGCCCTATTGCATCACTGGTGATGAGCTCGACCGGCTCTACAACGCCATCGAGGAGGCCGGCGAACGCTTCGCGTCCAGGCCATGAGCAAGTCGTTGCGCATTCTCGGATTTGGCCATCACGTGCCTGGGCGCAAGGTGGCGAATGCCGAAATCGAGAACAATCTCGGCCTCGAACCGGGCTGGATCGAAAGGCGTACCGGAATCCGTTCGCGCTTCTGGGCAACGGACGAAGACACGCTGTCTGGTCTTGCTGCCCAGGCCGGCGACATGGCGCTGTCGAGCGCCGGCATCGACCGTGGCGACATCGGTCTTTTGTTGCTTGCCACCTCGACACCCGACCAAGCGTGTCCGTGCATTGCGTGTCGGTGACGGTTTCGTGCCAGATGTCGCGATCGGCCCGCTGATCGATACATGCGCCCTTGCAAAGATTGAAGACCATGTTGGCGATGCCGTGCGCAAGGGCGGGAAGATCCGTTGCGGCGGCAGCCGTATCGGCAAATCGGGAACATTCTTCGAGCCGACGGTGATCACAGAGGTCGAAAGGACAATGCGGGTCGCACAGGAAGAGACCTTCGGACCGTTGGCTCCTCTCATCCGCTTCCATGATGCCGACCAGGTGGTGCGCGAGGCCAATGACACCATCTATGGTCTTGCAGCCTACTTCTACGCCTCCAATCTCAAGCGGGTCTGGCGCGTTGCCGAAGCCCTCGAATATAGCATGGTCGGCATCAATACGGGACGCATGTCCTCCGAGGCCGCACCCTTTGGCGGAATGAAGCAATCAGGGATTGGCCGGGAGGGGTCGCGCCACGGCCTCGAGGATTATCTCGAAATGAAATACCTCTGCATGGGAGGCCTTTAGCACCGCAGCATAGCCGGGCCTATCGACGGCTCCGTTGCAGCCGCAGGCGACCAGATCATCCCGAGCCATGGCGTTCGAGTCCGGCCCGGAGCCGGTAGTGCCGCGCGCCGAAATTCGAAGCTGAGCGGAACTGGCGTGCTTGAGGCAACGTGATCGCCCAGTCCGAGCCCTTTTACAACGCGCCGACGAAAACAGCAGAAGGATGTCGGCATGCATGCGTCTTCTCGGGTATGGCTGATCAGGCCTGATGCTCTTCAGCGGATATCGGCTGCTGAGTTTCATCGCAGGCTTCTCCTCCAACTTCGCCCGCATCGAATTGAGCGCCGTCGGACTGACCGCAGGCGTGCAACCACAGAAGAACTCGTCCCGCTGTGTGTTCGCCACCCGTCGCGGCCTTCGGTTCATCAACTACCATTGCCCTGAGACCGCCCTCGCCCGGGGCCCCGGCCTGTGAAGCGAAAGCCGAATGGCTGAGCTATTCGACCACGACCAAGTTGCGGGCCTCGCAACAGCACGAGTACGAGGTCGCCTAGGAAGACATCGCGAAGGAATTACAATCGACAGCCCCGATGCCGTCGAGAAACCGACAACTGCTGTCGGGTTTTTATCAAGATGCGACACGATCGCGTTAGAACCGATACCCTGCTGTAGGCAACCTAGGCCATTGAAAACGATGCGGATAATTTGTTCTGATGCTTTTGTCGAAGTAGTTGGCATGATTATTGAGTTTCTTAGAGTAGCTACTGGGAATCGCATCTGAGGCCAGAAGCTCGTGCAACGGGACATGAGGAGTAAACGCGCTGTTTTGCCCACTCAGGACAGGGCGCGTACCGAGGTTGCCGTTTAGAAACCTGAAGCCGCCGTCAGAATGCGGATTAGACGCCGGTGAAGATAGAAGCGTAAATGCCAGTGCTGCTAGTTTGTCTGTAAAGGAAAGAACATGCCTCGAGAGAGTAGAGCCAACTCGCTTCTTGCCTTCGAAAACCTCGAGTCGAACGTGCGGTCGTATTCGCGGTCCTTTCCTGTAGTGTTTAGGGCGGCTGCAGAAGCCATTCTCGAGGACGAGGACGGTCGCGAGTTTGTCGACTTTCTCTCCGGCGCGGGCACCCTTAACTACGGCCACAACGATCCTGATTTGTTAAAGGACGCGATTAACTACTTGGACTCAGGAGGGATCGTTCACGGCCTGGATATGGCCACCTCAGCCAAAAGAGAGTTTATGGAGTGTGTTGACGCGATAATATTGCGGCCACGTGGTCTGACCTACAAGTTTCAATTTCCTGGTCCCACCGGCGCCAACGCCGTGGAAGCCGCTTTGAAGCTCGCACGCAAGGTCACTGGACGGTCCGGTATCATTTCATTCACCAACGGCTTTCATGGGGTCAGTTTGGGCGCCCTTGCGGTAACAGGTAACCGATACTACCGAGATGCGGCAGGCCTTCCTCTCGCCGGCGCAGTGTTCATGCCCTATGATGGGTATTGGGGAGCCGATAACGACACTTCGGACTATCTGGACAGGGTGCTTGGTGATGCAAGCAGTGGCGTCGATCTGCCAGCTGCCATCATTGCGGAAACTGTCCAGGCCGAGGGCGGCATACACCCTGCTACCAAAGATTGGCTAAGGGCAATCGAGCGGCTTTGCAAGAAGTACGGCGTTCTTCTGATTATAGATGATATTCAGGCGGGCTGCGGACGAGCGGGCAGTTTCTTCAGTTTCGAGTTCGCTGATTTGTCGCCAGACATGGTTTTGTTGTCCAAGTCTCTTAGTGGCTGCGGGCTGCCGCTGTCTCTTTTGCTGCTCAAACCTGAACTAGACGTTTGGCGGCCGGGCGAACACAGCGGTACATTCAGAGGCAATAACCTTGCGCTCGTGACGGCGACTGCCGCTTTACAGAAATATTGGACCAATGAAAAGTTGTCTCAGTGTGTTACGGAATCCGGGCACTTCGTGAGCGAGCGACTTCAGCAGGCCGCTCAAAGCGGCCGATATCATGGCCTGACCGTACGCGGCAGGGGTATGATGCAAGGGCTCGATTGCGGTAGCGGTAAACTTGCTGGGGAAATCGTTCGCAAGGCCTTTGAATACAGGGTTGTGGTAGAGCGATGCGGCTCGGAGGACCAAGTTATCAAAGTTCTGCCTCCCTTGACGATCGACAGAGAGACACTTCAGCGAGGGCTGGACATTCTGGACAAGTCTGTACGCGAAACCGTGTGAGAGATGAGGGCTGCCAACCCATCAACTTGTAAACCGCATTATCTCACCTCGCGAAGGAACGCACCCGTCACTTACCTTAGTTTGCGCCAGAGCGCGGCCGAGAGCGTGGTTCCGGGGACCGGTGGCGGCGATCGCCCGCAAGCACGGCGCGGGCAGAGATATGATTATCGCTGGCGCGGCCCGGACACATGGCGTGCAGCCGCCGCTGACGATCTCGGACGAAGAGTTGGTTGCCGGGATCGATGTAGGCACGTCGGGCACGTCAATCCCGTACTGGACAACACGCGATGCTAAGCATCTATAAGGAAACCACCATGACCGGTATGACCTCTGACCGCAGCAACGCCATTTATATAAAGAATGTCCCTCATAAAGGACGCGGAGTATTTGCGAACATTCCATTTAAGAACGGCGATTTAATTGACCGGTCGCCAACTTGGGGATTTGGGACTGTTGAAGCCACTCAAATCGATAACACAGGTTTGTTCGAGTATTACTTTGTTCGCCCTGGAAGACAACTCGCAAAATACCCCATAATCGGGTATGTTGTTTTCGGATTTATCTCGGTTGTTAATCATTCATCCCGCCCGAATGCACGAATTGCATGGGCCGACGAAGACACCGGAACGTGGGCGAGCATTATCGCATTAAAAGACATAGAAGTCGGCGATGAAATAACGCATCAATATAGCAATCTCGCTGATTATCCAAAGACTATCAAATTTGTTGAATAAGCGGTAGATACTGAGCACCGGAAATATAAATTGTTAATTGGCCCACAGAAGCGATGCGGATTGCTGCGAGCGGCTTATGAGCAACGCATGAGCCCTTCACCAGCTTAATGACCACCCTGTGAGTCATGATCTGGCGCGTCAAGAACTGATTCGTCATTGGCTGGTATTCTTTCCGATAATCGTGTTGTCGCCTTTAACAGGTGGAAACCACGTTTCTCTTATGAAATGCGTGTCAGAAAATGAATAGCCAGGTTACAATACTCGACGTTTCCAAACATGTCTGTGCAGCAGACGAGATCGGGCGCAAGTCTGGTCTCTATATTACAATGGGCGACAATTTTGAGGAATATAACCGTATCACCAGTAGACTTCCCGGAAAGCCGCCGACCACTCCTCACTTCCGGCCGGACTGTTCTGATCTTGAGCCCAGAAAGGCGTTTTGGATTATTGGGCGGGACCGAGAAGGGAGTATAGCGCATGTCCAAGCGATGCGTTTAGACGATCTGCGTAACACCAGCCTGGCCGAGCACCTTGGGTCGCTCAAGGCCTGTTTCGCGGATCCCGACCTCCAAGCCGGACCTAGTTCCTCGTGTAGCTGCTCCGCGCCGACTGCCCGCAGCATAACCGGGCTGGTAGCGTATCATGGCGACATCTGGCTGAGAGCGGACTTTAGGGGGCGCGGTCTCGCAGCCTTTATTGGTCGCATTGCGTTTGGACTGGCATGGGCTAAGTGGTCGCCGGATTGGATCTATGCGTTGGTCGCGGGCTGGAACATCGAAAAGGGGGTAGTCGATCGATATGGATATCAGCATTGTGAATACGGATCAGTGCTGCGCTTGCCTGCTCTTGGAATAAGCCACGACGACTGGCTGGTTTGGCTGACTCGGGACGAACTTTTGAAGACATTTTCGAGCGATATGTCAGGAATTCTGGGCGCGAGGTCGCCGAACGCGGCTAACTAAGTCTTGGCCTCGAACCACTCGCGCGGCGGTCGTTTGCATTCCTCGGCTGCGTGGGCCCCTTCACACGCTGCAGAAGCGAGTAAGGGCATGATAGCAACAACTAACAATGCAGCGGCTTGCAGCGGCTCATCGGCGAGGCCAGTGCCTAGTGCCCTATGAAGAGCAGCAAGATGGTACGATATTTGCGCTACAAACACGAGTGTCAGATTCTCGATGCAGTCCTATCATGGGGCGCGTCGTCTCTGGGTCACCTTCGCATCAGCAATTGTCTTCTTAAGGACTCGGTAAACAGACGGGCTCGTGCGCGTATTCGTTTTCGCCCATCTCTAGAAGGAAGATCTGTCGTGAAGTGGAAACCCGATTCTTCGTTTGATACCCATGTACTGGCTGCCGGCAACATTGCCGCAATGGCTGCTGCCGAAACGACCAGTAGTAAAACGGCAGCTCTATTGCAGGATCTATTGCGTTTCGATACTACTAACCCTCCAGGGCGCACGATCGAGCAGGCCGAATATCTGAAAAGGATCTTCGACGCGGCTGGGATCCCGAACGAAATCGTGAGGACGCCAGACGAAGGCCGAGCCCACTTCATTGCGCGACTCAAAGGCGATGGGAGCAAACGACCTGTCCTTATGGCCGGCCACTCTGATGTGGTTCCAGCCGAGCGCTACATGTGGACCGTGGATCCTTTCGGCGGCGTGATCAAAGATGGCTTTATCATGGGCCGAGGTGCCATGGATTTCAAAGGTGGCCAGGCGGTATTTGCCCGAGCCATGCTGATGCTTGCAGAAAGCAAGATTCCTCTCGCCCGTGACGTGATTTTTCTCGCCGAAGCGGACGAGGAAGCGGGTGAGTATGGGACCGGCTGGCTTGCGAAAAACCATTGGGACAAAATCGACGCAGAATTCGCGTTGAATGAAGGCGGATGGATTTTCCGGGATAAGGCGGGTGTCACCCGCCAGGTGAATATTACGACCCGAGACAAGATCTATGCTGGTCTGAAACTCCAGGTCTTGGGAAGACCCACGCATTCCTCGCGGCCGATGCCCGACAGCGCTATTGGGCGTCTCACCCTCGCCCTTGCCAAGATCTCGGTATGGGACACCGATCCGACGCTGACCCCACAGACCCGGGCTTATTTCGAGGCTCTGTCTAAGACGACTGAGGGGCCGTTGGCGGCGGATCTGGCTACCCTTGGCAAGAGCGAGGATCCGACTGCGCTACGGGAAGCCGGAAAGAGGGTATCCGAGCAGGGAGACTATCCTCTCCTCTGGCATGCCCTGATGCGCAACACGGTCGCGACGACGGCCGTCAAAGCAGGGGTGAAGGAAAACGTCATCCCTGCTACAGCGGAGGCGTACATTAACATCCGCCTCGTTCCGGGCTCGGTTCCATGGGATGTGCTCAAGCAGGTCGAGGCCGCCATCGGTGACCCCAGTATCAACGTGTCCTTGGCCACGACCATGTCGGAGGCGGAAGACCGGGAGTACTACGACAAGGCCACAAATGCGGCCGCCTCCTCCACCGAGACTGATCTCTACAAGGCGCTCGCCGAGAGTAGTAAAAAAGTCTGGCCTGAGGCCCAAGTTGTCTCTGCTCTCTTCGAGGCAGGGACCGACGCGTTGGCTTGGCGCCAGCGCGGCGTGCCGGTCTATGGCATCTATCCATATCCGTTAGATAATGACACGCTGGAGCGAATGCACGGAAATGACGAGAGAATTTCCATCAAGTCTCTCGACGAGGGCACTGAGATGATTTTCGACACGCTGTCGAAGGTCGCTGGGAATAATCAACTGACATAACAAGGAGCCCATCGGACTTATTCCGGGGGGCCATCGCCGGATAACCAAGCAACATTGACCTTGCCTTCCGTATCGGCACCCTACCCCTTCCGGATAGGTGTCGCGTCGGGTTCTACTAACTGCTGGTGGCAAAATGTTGTTGGGATTGAGTGCGCTGGGCGATTCAAAACTATACGTGGCGCTTCGTGCGGCCTGTACCTCACCGTAGGAGAACTAATGCTCTCTGAACTGGCCCCCGTTTCGACCGGACAGTTTGCAAGCGCGGCCAGTTCGGCCTGCTGCTCATGCGACAGCCGGGACGCTGGTCCCGGCACCCATTGGTCCACAAGACCATCGGGGCCGGCCGTGTTGAACCGATGCACCCAGTCGCGTAGTGTCTGGCGATCCATCCCGCCGATCCGGGCCGCATTGGCCCGGCTCATGCCGTCCAGAACCGCCGCGATCGACAACAGCCGGCTGCTCTGGCGCACATCCTTTGAGTTCCGGGCAAGACGGCGAAGCTCCCCCGCCGAAAAGTCCGTCCGCAACTTCACCGCTGATCCCATCGCCGCATCTCCTTCGGCAATACGGAATCACGGCGCGCAAATCGGCCAAAATCACAAAAGAGTCAGCAGCCAAGACCGTTGGTATAAGGCTCTTCGCGCGCCGGCAGGACACCGACCTCAGGCTTGTGTTCATGAGCTTATACCTCGTGACAGGCGTTGCCTATTTCCACGTCGTCTTCACACTGCCCGCCGAGATTCAGCCCTCGCCTTCCGCAACAAGACTGTCATCTACGCCCTTCTGTTCAAGACGGCCGCCGAGACGCTGCGCAGCAATTGCCGCCGATTCCCAAATGGCGCGAAGTTCGGCAACATTGCGGTGCTGCACACTTGGGCTCATGGGCCAGACCCATCCTCATCTCCATTGCATCGTGCCGAGCGGTGGCCCGTCGCTCGACGGCACCCGCTGGGTAGCCTTCCCGGCCGGCTTCTTGGTTCGTGTTACGCCTGTTCTGGGCAGCTATTTCTTCAGGCGCATGGCCGCCCACGACTCCGGCGAGCTGACCTCTTCGGCGATCTGGCCAGCCTCGCCGAGGATCGCCTTTCCCGCGTTCTTGGCGCCGTCCGCGACTGCCAAGTAGGTGGGGACTTTGCCATCCCCACCCCTCACAGACCCCGCGGGAAAGCCGCCCTCCCGATCTGTGAGGGCGAATGCTGAATGGCTGAGCTATTCGACCCGGAACAATTAGCTAAGACGTCGGGTACCCGACACTCCTGTCGGGTTTGTCGCGTAAGCGACTGGGGGCTTCTCGACTTGGTTCCCGCGCATCATGATTTAAGTCGTTGAAGAACATTGAAATATTTTTCGACACTTTTCTTGCACAGTTGGCACGACTTTCGCGATTACCTCATACCGAGAGTTACCGAAAGATATTCATGTTGTGGTATATCGTGATTGATGGAACCAGGGAAGCCGCGGTTCTGGCCGACAGGCTCCGGTCGGCAATCCGGCACCGTTGCCGCCCCGGTGCAAGTCTGACATGGCCCGCGCCGCCAAAGCTTCAGCCGATATGGGCTGGAAGATCGTCGATCTGATGTCACCCCAAGTCAACTCTACGCACCAACGTTCGCAATGTGAACTTCGCGTAGAAATGGAGAGAGGCGAATCGAACATGAATAACAACTTTATCTATGACGAGACTTGGGCGTCTAACTATCAACGATTTGCCCGCATACATGGCAGAATCGCTGAGGTAGACGAGACTGTGACTTTTCTTGAGAGCTATTCTCGCGGAGGGAATGCTCTTGAACTTGGTATTGGCAACGGACGCGTGGCGGTGCCCTTGGGTGAGCGCGGCGTCAGGGTCGAAGGTATCGACAATTCAGACAGCATGTTGGAACTTCTCGTCAAGCGCACTGACCTTGTTAAGGCTTGGAAGGGGGACATTGCCGATTTCAAAACGGAGCAAAGCTATAATCTGGTATATTGTGTCTATAACACGTTCCAGCTACTCGCCACGCGCGAAGCTCAATTGACTTGCCTCCGATCTGCCGCAGAGGCGCTAGATGAACAGGGAATTCTGGTGATAGAGTTCGATGTGCCGGCCTTGGAAGGCTTCGTGAACGGCCAGAAAACTACTACGGTGTTCGTGGATCACGAGAACACGATTCTCAATGCGCATGTCCACGATCCACTGAACCAACACTTGATTTCAAGCCTCCTCTGGTTTTCTGGTACATCGGTCAGACGTTTACCATATCGCGCTCGTTACGTTTACCCTCAAGAACTCGACACCATGGCCGAGCGCGTAGGGCTGGAGCTCGTGGAACGTTGGGGAGATTGGGCGAGAGGTGCGTTCACCGAACACTCCAAACGTCATATCTCGGTTTACCGCCGAATCAGCCTGTAGTCCGGGACCTTTTCGTCGGCCGATCTATGAGTGATCTCGGCAACTCCGATGTCCTAAGAAGCTGCAGCCTTGCTGTATCGCCACGCTTTATTGACTTGAAGGGAAACGAAGATGCCGCTTGAAGTTTCATTTCTTTTCGGAGGGATTTCGACGGAGTATGACGGGTCCGTCATATCGTTAACTCACGTCATCTCCTCCTACCTAGCCCTGCCCTACACAGAACGGCCGTTCTCGGTTAAAAATCTGTATCATGTGAGCCGCAATGACGGCCTGGTTCGTGGAATCCCTTTCCATAGTGACTTCACGATTGAAGATCTCCACGCCTATATGTCCGATAGTAGCGTCCTTTCCGGACGCACACTGGTCGACACTTTTGGTTGCGTTATATCCAGGGGTGAATATGTGGTGAATTTATTGCATGGACAGTTTGGCGAAGATGGTGGCGCACAGACGCTTGCGGGGCTTTTAGGGTTAAGTGGCACGTTCGGCGACCCGCACGTGGCATCGCTGACGATGAATAAGTACGCTATGTCATCATTCGTTTCTTCATTATTTCCGAATGAGGATGTGAAAGTACCTAGGACTGTGCTGCTCACGGCCCGCAATGTCGACGACTGGCCGAAGTTAGCGTCGTCAATACAGGGCCCAATTGTGGTAAAGCCAAATTCACTTGGCTCCTCACTTTTCGCTGAACTTTTTCATGAACCCGCAAGATCCGAGGCCGAGATTGACGCTCTTTTGCGCGTGATTTTTACCTACGACAATGCTGCGTTGATGCAGGAGTTCATTCCCGGCGAGGAGTATACGTGCGGCTGTATCATTCGGTCGTCTGAGGTGATACCCCTACCAGTCGTGAGAATTGACGCAGATAAACAGTTTTGTAGCCGCGACCAGAAATATCCCGGCAATCTTTCAAAGAAATCTGTGGTTGCTTTAGATGCCACGGTTTCTACGCATTTGCAGTCAGCGGCAACATTAATTACCTCGTCGGTTGCGCTTCATAATATGGTTAGATTTGACTTCCGGGTGGCGTATGACTCACAGATCTGGTTCCTTGAGTGCAACTATATACCATCACTCGGCGAAGATAGTTCTTTCGTAAAAATGCTGGATCACTATGGCATGACAGTCATAGAACTGATACCGTGGATCGCGGCCAACTCCGCGCCCTTTGCGAAAGCGGACCACTACGTTAACTATGAGTCCCTCTGAACCATCTATTCTCTACCGCGCGCCCACGGACTTTGATGCTGCCGATTGTGCCTCCGCTTGCGTCGATTGAAACGCTCCAGCAATAGCGGTTGGTGACGGACGTCCGCCGGTGAATGGTCGTGTGGTCCTCGCATGCCCCGCTCGGCCACCCTGGGCGGTTGGACAGCTGACTTGGTGAGGTTGCTGAACCAACGCTGTGGTTCGGAAAAATATCAGCAGGGGCTTGACCTCAACGACCTCATTCAGAGAAGCCTTTGCATAATCATCCAGCCGTCTCGCCATCAGTAGGTTACCCTGGGATCCCGAAGTATGCCTACGGACATTTTTGTTGAGTTTGTCGACTCCGGCACGGAGTTTTCCTTGACGATTCCCAATCTCGCCTCGGTTTAAGCAGCTGAAATGACACGATGTCACAACTCTCCGGCTCGATCAATCCGAATTGGCACGAGATTTGAACCGTTCGATGCGAAGCTGCGCAAGCTGTCTTGGCCCTGCGTCTCTTTCACCGCAGTAGCGTCCGGCCTGGGGCATCTCCGCAGGCTGTGGTGACCTTGACGACAAACAGCAGGGTGCGAAACTAAGCGCTCAAAAGGCTACGGCGATGGACGATAAAGATCGAAGAATTCTTACGGTACTACAGAAGAACAACCGGCTGTCCTTTGCCGAACTCGCGAGGCGTGTCGATTCCTCGGTCGCCTCATGCATGCAGCGAGTGAACAAGCAGCGTTCGACTGGAGTGATCGTTGCGGATATCTCACTCGTTGATTCTAAGGCTTTTGGCAGATCGCTTACCGTTGTCGTGACAGTAGAGCTTGACCGCGAACGTCCGGACTTTGTTGATGACTTCAAGCGCGCGATGCAGGCGGCCAAGGAGGTTACACAGTGCTATATGGTCACTGGTGATGCCGATTTCGTCTTAGAGCCTGACTCGAAACTCGGCTACGCGCGACGCGGAACTGCCCTTCGTCGCAGCATAAGGCGGATCGACGCGATGAATATCCATGCCTCGGCGCTGGCGATGGTGACCTCGAAATCCTTGGCGAGTCGGCGACAACGTCCGAGCCAGGCGAAAGTTCGCTCGACCACCCATCGTCGCGGCAGTACCTCGAAGCCTTTGGCCGTGTCGGAGCGCTTGATGATTTCAATGGTCCATGTGCCCAGATCGGCCAGAGTCTCCGTTAGTTTTTCTCCTGCATACCCGCCGTCGGCGAATAGATGGCGCAGCCACGGGTAAAGCTGTCGAATGGTGGCGATGACGCCAACTGCCCCATCCCTGTCCTGGATGTCGGCCGCATGTACCGTCAACCCGACCAGGTGCCCCTCGGTGTCGGTAATGATATGGCGCTTGCGGCCTTTGACCTTCTTGCCGGCGTCGTAACCACGCAAACCGGCAACGTCCGTGGTCTTTGCCGATTGGCTGTCGATGATGCCGGCGCTCGGGCTCGCTTCGCGACCGAGGACCACCAGGTGGAAGTTGATGGTCTTCCACAGCCCATTGTCTCGCCAGGCATAGAAATAGCGTTGAACCGTCGAAACCGGCGGGAAGCGGTCCGGCAATGCCCGCCACTGGCAGCCCGTCCAGGCAATATAGAAGAGCGCGTCCACGACTGCCCGCAGCTCGGTCGTCCGCGGTCGTCCCGTCGCCTTCGCTCCAGGCATGAACGGCTCGATCAACGCCCATTCCCTGTCCGTCAACGCGTTTGCATCCCGCTGCCCCGCGCGGCAATATTGCCGGCGGGTGGCCTCCGTCCAACCCATCCCGTGATCTCGCTCAAGTCTAGACAACTCAAGGGAATCACAACGGACGGGGCCACTCAACCGCTTCCACGCCCAATCGCGAGTTTCGGGTCAGGCTCTTAATCGTGGCGGTCGAGGACCTCGAGGTCTTTGACGTCTTCGCCAGGACAAAGCTCTTTACCGACCCCAGCGTGCGAAAATTTAAGAGTATGATCACGCTTGATCGTGTCAAAATGGCGCCTCGGATCGCTGTGTAGTTGTCGGCTGGTTGCGCTGATCTGGGTTTTGACAGCACCCAGACACCAGGGTACCTATTCGTTTTCGTCGCGATGGATGGCGATGGGCTCGCGATGCCGAATTCGGAGAAGGTACGATCCCCCCGAAGCGTAGACAGAAGATCAACCGGCGGGTCGCGGATCAGATGCTGCTCGGCAATTTCGGGCTCCGAGCCGGTGGCGATCAACCTATACAACGACGCGTCATAAGCGAGCGTCCGAGCGTCTGAAATTTCATGCTGACCGTCGAATTGCTGATGACGCTGAGAGAGACATAAGCCCTTTTGCAGCTTGCCTTCCGGCCGCAGGATTTTTCCTCGCGTCGAGACGCTCAATGCCACACCGCTCGTACCGAAACATTGCAACAGATCCTTTAAAAAACTTTACAGATTCTTTGTGTCCGCAGATCGCTGATAATGGTACCGACAATGCAGATCTGAGTTCGGACGAGAATAAAAACCCGACGCTTGTTTACGCTCAGACCGCCGTGCATCTTGCAACGAAAGGTCAACGTCAATGGCGACAAGTGCGATCATCCTGCTTGAGGGCCACAGAAGTATTGGTCTGCCATACGTGAAAGCGGCTCGGCGTCTTGGTCTTCATCCAATTACCATGTCGGCTGATCCAACTCAGTACGACTATCTTGCGGCAGAAGGGACTGCGGTAATCCATGTCGATACCGAAGATCTCGATGCGCTGATCCGCGAATGTTCCCGGCTATATGCGACGTACGACATTGCTGGCATTACGTGCCTCTACGAGTCGTTCTATGCCACAGTCGGCAAGCTCTGCCGCCATTTCGATCTACCAGGACCGAATCCCGCATCCATTGAACGATGCTGCGACAAATTCGCTCAACGTCAGCTCCTCGCGGAGGCCGGCATTCCGATACCCGCTTATCGGGTGGCAACGAGTGCGACGGAGGTAGAACGCTCCGCTGCGGAGATCGGCCTGCCGGTAATTCTTAAGCCAGCCGTGGGCAGCGGCAGCATGGGTGTCCGATTGTGCCGCAACGTCGATGAGTTAGCTAAACATACGACCTATCTGTTGCGCGGGAAGCAGATATGGCTGTCTTCGCCGAGCATACTGGTCGAAGAATTCACACAAGGCCCATTCTATAGCGCTGAGATAATGGGACATGAGGTCATTGCCATTGGTGCCGCTGACTTCGGCCCCCCACCGCATTTCGTCTTTAATGAATGCATCTTTCCGGCCCCGCTGACCGATGTCGAGTATGCGCGTATCGCCGAACTCTCGCTGAGCTGTTTGCGGGCTCTCGACCTTGGCTGGGGGCCAACGAACATTGAATTTCGGTGGACCACGCGTGGGCCAGTCGTCATTGAAGTCAATCCTCGTCTTGCGGGTGGGACCACTCCTCAACGGTTTCAGCTAGCTTGCGGTGTCGATCTCATCACCGAGCACATCAAGCTTGTCATAGGCGAGGAATGGGACTTAGGTAAAAGGCATTCATACACTGCTGTCACGCGGTACCTACTTCCTGATCGTGACGGCATCCTCGATCGGATCGGTGGTGACAGTCGGGCGGCTGCCGTACCAGGTGTCGCAGAGGTTAAACTGTATGTTGAACCCAAGACGGCGGTCATCAGGAACGGCGACTACCGAGACGCGATCGGATATGTTATCGCCGCTTCACCCGATCTTGCGCAGACCCAGGCCATACTTCAGCGTGCCGTCGACTTAATCGATTGGTCGATCACACCATTTCCGACCCCTGACGAACAGGAACAATCTGCAGCCCCTTACTTCTCCGCACCAACACAGGTGCCTTAAAGTAAAGGGTGATCGTCGCCGAACATTGGTGCGAAACCGTCAGCAAGTTTCAGTCGCCAACGACTTTACGAGTGGCGTGATCATCTCAGGCTTCATGGTAATCTGAGGTCACGTCGGCGTGGCCGGCCGGCCAGGACAGCAAGAGTTGACGGAGCCACACAGCTGCAGAGTGCACTCGATGACTCGATGTGCCGTCACCTCAGGAAAAGGCACTGAGCAAGGCCAGGCGCCGGATCAGGGAACTGGAGCAGAAGGTCGGGCAGCAGCAGCTCGATCTCGATTTTTTTCGCGAAGCCTTGCGGCACTTCGAGGAAGATCGGCGTCGGAGCGGCGCTCCTGGCGAAACCGCATCTTCAAAGTCGTCGAAAAGATGATGACCGGCCTGTCGCAAGGCGAATTCAACATCGAGAGAATGTGCTGGCTCGCTGGTGTCAGCCGCGCGAGCTATTACCGTCACTGGCTGGATTCGGCCCCTCGTCCGGCCGAGACGGGTTTGCGCGATCTCATTCAGAAGCTGGCTCTCGGTAACACACACTACGGCTACCGCCGGATTGGAGCCCTGCTGCGGCGCGAGGGCTGGCAAGTCAATCACAAATGCGTTCTACGGATCATGCGTGAAGACAATCTGTTGTGCCTGCGCGCTAGACCCTTTGTGCCTGTGACGATCAACTCCCGGCATGGTTGGCAAGTCGTGCCGAACCTCGCGAGGGGAATGATCCTCAATGGCGTAAACCAGCTATGGGTTGCCGATATCACCTTCCTGCATCTGGCCGAGCAGTTTGCCTTCCTTGCCGTTGTCCTTGACGCGTTTAGCCGCAAGGTTGTCGGATGGGCGCTGGATACGCGTCTCATATGTCTTATATTATATTAGAGCAAGCCTTGCCATCGAGGCTCTCGAGATGGCGATCGCTGATCGCCACCCCGTACCCGGGAGCTTCATCCATCATTCCGACCGCAGGGTTCAAGGCGGATTCAAGCGATCGTCGCAACACTCTGAGTTGGAGGTTGCTATGAGCATTCGAAACCGGCGATCGGGACGGTCTGGACGAGCGCCATTACCTTCACCATGACGGCCGCCTTTGGCGGGGCGCGATGAACAGATTAGATTCTGGCGGGCGATCGGCGCGGGGCTGAGCAGCGAAGATGCTGCGTTCGAAGCCGGAGTGTCGCAGCCTGTAGGAACCAGATGGTTCCGAAAGGCGGGCGTATGGCACCAGCGATGTTCAGATCCTCGGCGAACCCACTCTCCGGGCGGTACCTGTCATTGGTGGAGCGCGAAGAGATCGCACTTCTCAGGGTACAGGGCCATTCCATGCAGGAGATTGGACGCCGGCTCGGTCGTTCCGCCTCGACAATCTCCCGTGAACTGCGGCGCAACGCGGCCACCCGCAGCGGCGGGTTGGAGTATCGGGCGACGACTGCCCAGTGGCATGCGGATCGATCGGCCCGTCGGCCCAAGCCGACCAAGCTTGCGTTCAACGCAACCTTGCGCACTTATGTGGAGGAGAGACTTGCTGGCGTTGTCGTGGGCCCGAGCGGCGCTCCCGTTCATGGTCCCACCGTTCCATGGAAGGGCCGCCGGCATGGCCCGCGAAAGGATCGGCGATGGGCCAGGGCCTGGAGCCCGGAGCAGATTGCCCGACGCTTGCCGATCGACTTCCCGGACGACAAGACGATGCGCATCAGCCACGAAGCCATCTATCTGGTCCTCTTCGTTCAGGGCCGCGGAGTGCTGGGCCGCGAGCTGACGGCCTGCTTGCGAACAGGACGTGTCTTACGGGTCCCCAGGGCGCGCGTACGCAGGCGAGGCCAGGGCTTTGTATCACCGGAAATCATGATCAGTCAGCGTCCCGCCGAAGCGGCGGCCGATGGAGCGGTTCCGGGACATTGGAGGGAGACCTCATCCTCGGTCTTGGCAGCTCGGCGATCGGCACGCTGGTCGAACGCATGACGCGCTTCACGATGCTACTGCATCTTCCCCGGCTCGCGGGACATGGCGAAGCTCCGCGCATGAAGAACGGGCCTGCGCTCGCGGGACAGGGAGCTGAGGCCGTGCGTGACGCGATTACGCGCACCATTATCGCCTTGCCCGAAGAGCTACGCCGTTCGCTGACATGGGATCAGGGAGCCGAAATGGCCCAGCACGATCGTCTCACGATCGATGCGGGTGTCCAGGTCTACTCCTGCGATCCGCAAAGCCCATGGCAGCGCGGCACCAACGAGAACACCAATGGGCTGCTGCGTCAGTACTTCCCGGGAGGCACCGACCTGAGCATCCACAGCGCCGACGAGATCGCCGCCGTGGCAGCGGCCCTCAATGCCCGGCTGAGAAAGACCCTGGGTTGGAAAACGCCGGCAGAGGCGCTTGACGAGTTGCTGCCATGAGTGAACACAATCGGTGTTGCGACGATCGCTTGAATCCGCCCAATACGCTTGCGGGGCCTACTCCGAACTTCTGCTTGTTCACGGTATCCAAGCGAGCATGAGCCGTGTCGGCAATCCTTACGACAATGCGAAGGCGGAGAGCTTCATGAAAACCCTGAAACAGGAAGAGGTGCAAGGTCTCGCCTATAAGGATGCAGATGATGCCCGCAAGCACATCGGTGCTTTCATAGAGACCGTTTACAACCGGCGTCCGGGACTTACCGAAACACGCACATTCCCTCATCGCAAGTCTTCAAAACCCGCGACCGACGATCCTCGCTGAGTGCCCTTGCCATTGTCCACCTCATCAAAGTGGACGTTGAATCGTAAGCGCGACGCCGCTCCCCTCGTGCGGGGCATGAGGTGAATGTGCGAAGAATCCCCCCGATCGCGAGAGACGGAGGGCCTACGTGGGAGCAGACGGCAAAA
>NZ_JAMYPX010000054.1:0-22122 GCF_040320585.1 Mesorhizobium sp. M0663 | reverse complement strand
CAGGTTGGCTCTGTCGCCATAGAACAGCACACCTGAATAGGTGCCCGACGTCGGTGCGCTGAGCTTGACGGTCGCCGTGCCGTTCATGCTAACGCCGGAGGTACCGGCCAGATAAATGACGACACCTCGCCGGAAATATTTGCATTCGAGTTCGCTTTGAAATCACCGCCTTGAATGACGTATACCCCGGGCGAGAGCGTTACATTGCCGCTCAAGCTGAGTCCCCTGCAGTATGTTCCAGGTTGCAACGCCGACTGATTGCTGTTTTGACAGGGGTTCGTGGCCGGTGGCGCCGGCAAGTCGGCAAAAGGATCGGCAGCGGGCAACGCCTGGGTTATCGGGCTGGCGCACACGGTCGTCACGGGGTTGCTCAACGAAACACCGCCTGCCGATACCAGGCAATCGACCTGCAGGCTTGCCGATCCTTGAAGCTTGATGGCGTCCGGAGCTATCGAATTCGACATCACGACGCAGCCGGTCAGTTTGAGGTTCGAACTGCCGGAAAAGAGCGCCGCTTTCGGAGCGGAATGATTGAGCGCCGTAAGGCAGGCCTTTGAACCATCGATGATAAGAGACACGGCTCTTGCCTGTGCGCCAACCGCATTTTGCGTGAATATCGATGTAAAAAACCGATCGAGGGTCTGATGAACGATGACCTCAACCGCCTTTTTTCCGACATTTGGACCGGCTGACGGAGGCGAGAAGACCTCTATTGTACCTGCTGACGGTCCCCAGCCGTTCGTGGTCGCTGACGCTGTCGCTGCGGAGACAATCTTTGGCGTGTCGGATCCGAAACCTTTTCCAAAGCGCCAGCATAGGCCGCCGCATCCGCCACCGCTTGTAGCTTCAGGCTGCTGTAATACCAATAGGAAGTCTCGATACCGAGGCCCGCACCGCCGACGACAATCGGCAATGACAGGGCAAAAATAGTAGCAACGTTACCGCTCTCGCCTGTTTGTCGCAGACGGCGTACAAACCGCCTCAATATACGGGCACCCCATTCCATGGAAGTATTTAGGCAAATATGGATGAAGGAACGACTAAGGATTTCACTCGATTTGAGTGTGCACTCTTTAGCCCCGACCTGCACAAAATCCGGCGGCCGCACTCGGCGTTGAGCGAACTGGCAAGCCGGCATTCGCCCTCGTGGGTGAGATCCGCACCCGAGCGATCCGCGAGCGGCTATGGAAGCGGGGCCAGGAGCATGTCGGGCCGTCGCCAAAGTGCATGAAGCGCCCAGCCACCCAATGGATCAAGCCGGGACTGATTGGCCACGTAAGCATCTGCGCGGCGAAGAGGGTCTACACAAGGCCTCGCTGCTGGACTTCTGGGATCAGGATTAGGAGTGACACCGGCGATGCCCTGTTTGACCCTTAGGCGAAACCGCCTAGGCTTACCGCAAAGCAGAGTTGAGTTGTCGCAACGCCCCCTGGGCGGCGGATAGCCTGTGCTTTTCGAAGATTGCTAGCTTCTGCTGGTAAGTGATCCGCACCTTGGCGTTGCACCCGTGGCATCTGAAGTGCGCGATCGTTCTTAGTGCAGAGCCTCTCCTTACTGCCGGATAGGAGCAATCCGGACAATTAAATGTGAGCGTAACATGAGACAAGTCTTTGGCTAAAACCATTTTCAGGTCGTGTCCCAGGATGTGGTGTAGCTGACGGCTTGGTCGCCGCGCTCTCCGGCATGGGGGCCGGGATGATCAGCGTGCCACCCCTGGCAGGCTGATGAGCGGATCATCGCTCATTTGGCTGATGGTTTCCAGTGTCATGTATCTGGCTTGGACGGCCCATTCGTCGTTCTACGAGGCGGACGATAGCGTCGTCGTTGGGCAAGATGCCGACGACGTCGGTCCGCCGCTTAATCTCGCCGTTGAGCCGCTCAATCACGCGCAGAGTTCCTGGACTGATGCTCGGCTGGCGGCAGCTTGCTCGCCAGCCGAGTTGAGTTCAGGCGGTGGTCGGGGGAGACTGGCCAGCCACACGCTGGTGATTCCAACCTGTGCCGATGTGCCAATCAGCAACCTTCGTCGGTCTTTTTCACCTGGCCTGGCGCGGCGGTGTTCGCTGTCGTGTCCTGCTGACCTGGCGCCGCCTGCTGAGCGCTGCCAGTCTGCTGGCCGGGCGCGGAGTCCCTGGCCGAGTTCGGATTTGTGGTGCCGCTGGTGGTGGTCGTGTCGGTGCCCTGATCGCCGGACATGTTGGTCCCGCTGCCCGTCGTGCCGGTGCCCTGATCCGTCGTGCTGGGCATGGTTGTCGTGGTCGAGGTTCCGCTCGTCGAGGTTCCGCTCGAAGTTCCGCTCGTCGTCTGGGCAAAGGAAAGCCCGGCCGACACCGCCAGCACGGCCGAAGCCAAAAGGATGCGTTTCTCTTCTTTCTCCTGTCTGAATGCGCGGGGTGCGCTGGCAAATCGAACAGGCAGACAGAAAGAGCGTTCCCCGATGAAGTTCTTTTTGTAACTCTGACAACGATTAGCCTTTGAGACGATTCATCGCCCTTGGCTCCGCTGCGGCATGTTTGCCTTCGGTCTCCTTTGCAGATGCGCAACGATTAGACCGAAAAATAGTCGCGATTTCGCCCATCGGTTGCATTCCGGCCTCGAACACGTTATTTTTGACGCTAGCGTTCCCGGGGGGGAAGGTGGATGAGCATCGTCCAAAGGGTCGGTCCAGTTCTAGAACAGGCGATTGCCGCAATCCTCAACAGGGCGGACCGGGGGGACACCGTCTCGGTCAAAGCCGCATTATGCCACGTTCGGCAGTCTGCGCCTGATTTGACAGTATGCGACGACCATATAACCGAGGCTATCGTCGAAGTCGCTGCGGCCCTTGACCTGTTGGTGGCTTTCGATAGTCGCGAGTAGTCGATCAATCGAGCGTAGCGGTTTGATAGGAACGGCCCGGCAGCCAATCGGGGGATGACCAGCGGCCGCTGGCGCTAACTAGCGGCAATTGGGTCGTTCACCGGTTGCGCAAGTTATAGGCCATCTCATGCATCATTGCCAATTTGGTAATCTGATTATGTTCCGTTGCCCTAGCCGCCGGATCTCACGATCCAGACTCGGTTCCTTGCGTAGGTGGGCAGGCGCCGGCACCAGCCGGCTGGAGTTCATTGAGCCTTGATGCCGACTTTGGTCGAGAAGCCGCCCGAGGGCGACGCCTGGATATACGAGGTGGAGTTCGACGGCTACTCGGCCTGTCTGCCGGAAGGTCAGCATTTAGGTCGGCGTCGACCAAAAGCTTGGAAACCGTGTTGATCGGCATGTCGGCAAACGCGGGACCTTTTCTAGATCATTGCCTTTTTCTGCGCGACCCGACAGATTCACCTGAGCATGCCCTGTAATGTCACGAAATAGGGCAACATGACCCATCCATTGCTGCGCGTCTGTGTTCGGTATTACCTAGGGGCGAATTGACATTTTATCGATGGCAAACACCGGGAACCCAGTTGATGAGAGATCCGACGAGCATCGGCGCGAGCGCCGCCAACGTGTGCTAAAGGGCGGGACGATCATCACCGGGATCCAGAATTCCGAGATCAGCTGCACCTTGCGCAATCAGCATGAGGGGGGCGCTGAGCTGAAGGTCGCGCCCGATGCCCGGGTTCCCGATCGCTTCTTGCTCTACGTGTCGGTCGATGGAGTTGCCTATCGATCGGAGGTTCGCTGGCGTCGCAACGACCGCATCGGCGTCAAATTCACCGGCACCGAGCCAAAACCGAAACTTCACTACGGCTGACCGACGGTAAGATGAAAGTCAGACTTTTTCTGGCACTCGCCAGTTATTTTTCATGTCCCGAACAGCACAAGTTGCACCGCACATTCTTGCCGAGGACAGCCTGGACAGGACGGGAACTGCGCAGCCGTCCTTGAAACCGCTTTCACGGCTCTCATTCCTCTTGCATCGAGCAAGGCTGGACGGCTGAAGAGACTGCCACCGCACTTTGTAACTTCGCCAAGAGACCACCTTGAACAGCTCAAGGCGACGACATCGACTTAAGTTCGCCTAGCTGTGCGCTGTTTTGACATTTCGACATCGCGGTGTCGGATTATTTGCATGCAAACGAGTGTTGCGACGCTATCCTCCCTCCTCAACGTAAGATTCTGGGAGGAATGTATGACTCCGCATGACCGACACGCCGTTGAAATCGTCAGAGACAAAGACTGGTCGGTTCGCGTGACGGTCAATGGCACCACGACCACCGTCCGTTTTACATCCGAGAGCTACGCGCGCTCGTTTGCAGATGGTCAGGCGTTCCGGCTGGGCGTTCAGGTGGCGGACCTTAAGAAGGCAGCCTAGCTGCGCGCCCGACGCGACCCGGCACAATATACTCGTCAAACGCCGCTTCGAGTTCGCTCGTGCAGGCGAAATCGCCCCTGGACAACAGCTTCCCGGTCTGGAACGGCGCGCCAAGCCTGTCATTCGAGAGAATCCGGTTTAATCATCTGTGTTCCTCGCGGTTCAATAGAGCTTGATCCAGGCCGGCGCATGGTCGCTTGGCTTCTCCCAGCCGCGCATGTCGACATCCACGCCGGCACTGCGCAGCCGGTCGGAAAGGGAGGGGCTCACAAGGAGATGGTCCATTCGCAGGCCCGAACTCCGATCGTAGCCGCCCCAGTAGGAGAAATTCCAATAGGTGTAGATGCCCTTCTCCGGATGGATGCGCCGGACGGCATCGATCCAGCCACCTTCGAGCATTCTAGCATAGGCCTGCCGGCATTCCGGGAAATAGACCGCATCGCCCAGCCATCGCCTTGGCACCACGGCGTCGATTTGGGTTGGAACGACGTTATAGTCGCCGCAGAGAACACTGGGTGCCCCAACTTCGAGCAAGTGCTGGCCGTAGTTGATGAGGCGATCGAACCAGCGCAGCTTGTAGTCGAACTTTGGGCCAGGCGCTGGATTGCCATTGGGCAGATAGAGACAGCCCACAACGACCCCATCCACCTCGGCCTCGATATAGCGGCTGTGAGTGTCGTCAGGATCGCCAGGCAGGCCGCGTCGGCGTTCCACAGGCTCCATTCCTCGGGCCAGGATCGCCACACCGTTGTAGGATTTCTGGCCGTGCCAGATCGCACCGTAACCCGCCTCTCTGATCGCATCGATAGGAAACTTGTCGTCCGACGTCTTCAATTCTTGCAGGCAAACGATGTCGTAGTCGCTTTCGCCTAACCACTTCAGGAGCACAGGTAATCGGCCGTTGACGCCGTTCACATTGAAGGTAGCGATGCGAGTCATGTGCGTGCCCCCTCGTGAGATATTCGCGGCAGCCGGTCATAGGCAATGTGGCCTATCCCCTGCGCTGAACCTCGAGCTCTTGATATTGCAACTTCCCCAGCGTCTGTGCGGCCGAGCCTCACTTCCTGCCCAGCTTGTCGTGACTTTCTTGCGACTGTTGGCGACTGACTTCACCGCCGACCTGACGTCAGCTTTGCTGGCGCCGGTTTTGCTCGCCTCATACTTCATTTCGTGGTCCTGCCCACCAGCGACCCTTGCCCGGTCATGGTTGCGTCCACGCGTTGTGCCAGTGTTCGCCATTTCTATCTACAACAATCGCCGTACCAGTCACCAGACAACGCGGCCGGACCCTTCCGGTTCAATGGTGGCGACGCGCGTGCCACGGAGCCAGCTCCCAGGCAGGGTATCGAATGAGCCCATGTATTCGGATCCGGCACGTCGCTACCGCGGGCGAGCCTAGCGGCTCGAAGCCTGGGTGGGCGATTTCGACATGGATGATCATGTGCGGGACAGCCGTGCTCCTCTCGCTCAACACGTCACGCTCCGCTCGGGGAGGTCGACGCGTCCCCAAAGGCCCACCATCTCCTGATTGGCGTCGTCACCTTCCCAACTGGAGACGTGAACATCAGAGATCTTCGTCCCGGAACTCCCTGGCCGGACGACCGTTTCGCCTTGTGCAAAACAATGGAGGATATGTCATGGACTGGAATCGCGTCGAAGGAAACTGGAAGCAGGTCAAGGGTAAGATCAAGGAACAGTGGGGCAAACTTACCGATGATGATCTTGATCGCATCGCTGGCAATCGCGATCAGCTCGAAGGCAAGATCCAGGAACGCTACGGTATCGAAAGGGACCGCGTTCGGCAGGATATTGACGATTGGTATGATCGGCAAGTCTGGTAGGATCGCATCACGCCGTCATCTACAGGAAAAGGTGCTGTTCACTTAACGGCGCTCCTTGGTGCGCTGGCAGTTGCAAGGTCAACCCGGCTTGTGTTGAGACAGCCAGCGGTCTGACCCAGCCGCTGCGATTGTAAGGCGCAGACGGACTCGCATGTGAGTTATGCGCTGACCGGCTGCCGTCCGGCTTTCCGCGATAACGCCGTAGGCGCGAGCGTGGCCGCTGTTAAGTTCTGCGGGCGGCGGACCTGATGTCTGCTCGGCCGGCGCCTCCCCCAAGCTCCCAAACGGGCAGCGGCAATCTCGTCTATGCGACAGCAATAGCCACTTGCGCCGACAACATGCAGCCAAATCCAGCATCGACAGCAAGCCAGCAGCGTTCCCCAAATACCCTTTCGGGCGTTCTCGTCGAAGTGGCTGACCTCGCCTCGAAGCTCAAGTTCGCCACGATCGATAGGGAAGGAGCCAGTCCTGGGCGATTTTTCGAGCTTGCTCGACCGTCAAATCACCGGACTTCCCGATCGAGGGTTTACGGCGGACGCCGGCATTGGTCCGGTATTGCAGCATGACGATCTTGCGCCCGGCCGGCGTGACTCCCTCACGAAGGCAGTCAGGTCTCATCGTCAGAGCTAGCGGGTCAGCCTCGTCCCGGAAGGCATGACGCGGCCAGCAATTGAATCCTCCCCGCCTGCCTGACCGAGGCCTGAGGACGACTTCACCCATTTCCGTCAGAGGCCGGTTCTCCCTGCTGTCTTTTGTCGTGTTCGGCGGGATGTCGATGACGACTGGCAAGTCTGGTAGGATCAGAAAGCGCCATCGAACGCCAGGCTCATGCAATCCTTCTTCGGTCTGACCTGATCAACCCCAGCCGCCTCCCCCGCTTCCACCGCCACCGCCACCAGAAGGAATGACAGGCGCAGGAACAGGCTCGTCCTCAACCGGTATAATCACTTTCTTCGCGGTTTTTTGTTTGCGAACGGGCTTGACGACCTTCGGCGGAGGCACCCGGCGGAGAATCTTCGGCTGGGGCGTTTCGACCAGTGGCGTCGGTTCAACTCTCGGAACCAGGGAAGTGCAGCCCATGAGGCCCGCCAACAAGCCGGATAACGCTGTTCCAAGTATTGCGTGTTTCAATACTCTGCTCGCCATTGTCTCCTCCTTGGTCAGAACAAGTCCCGACGCGGATTGGCTTCTTCCCAGACTCGTCTGGCCGCGTTAACCAGTTGAGTGTCTTGTGAACCGGACCCGGGAAGCTTCGATTTCAGTTCCTGTCGCAGTTGCTTCAACGCCGCTGTTTTTGGCTTCGGTCCGAACTTTGCCAGCGACCTCTGGGCGTCCGGCAGTTCCTTGCGCACGTCAAGTGCGGCGGCAAGCGCAAGGAAGCGCACGGCAAGGGCCTGATCGGCCTTATCGCCCTTTTGCATTTCGAGGGCCGCGCGATCGTAAGCTGCGGACGGATCACCCCGAGCGATCCCAATTTCGAAGAATCTTTGCGCTTCTGCGAGGCTCCGTCCCACCCCGACACCATCCCGATACATGCGTGCGAGGCTGCCGGGCGCATACGGCTGACCGAGATCGATTGCCTTCTGAAATAGCGCTAACGCCGTTTTGGGGTCCTTTTCCACGCCCTGCCCGGACAAGTAATTGCGCCCGAGCAGGTTCATGGAATACATGTCCTGCCGCTGGACACCGGCTTGCAGGAAGGCAACAGCGCGGGCCGGGTCAGCGGTTACGCCGTTGCGGCCCTCAGTGAAGATCGCGGCCAGATCGTTCATGGCGTAGGTGTGCCCCATCGCTGCCGCCTTGAGCAGCAGGTCCAAACCCTTGCCGGTGTCGGGCTTGACGCCATAGCCATTGAACAAGGCGCGACCCCACGACGTCATTCCGTAGGGATCGCCTTTGTCGGCGGCCGCCGCGTAGAGGGCATTGGCCTGGGTGCGGTCCAGGGCCACGCCGGCTCCGGTCGCATACATGTAGCCGAGTTCGAACACGGCGCGTACATGTCCCTTCCTGGCCGCCTCCTCGACGGCTGTCTTGGCTTCTTCGACCTTGCCTGCCGCAAGCAGCGCCCGCCCCAGTTCGTAGCGGAAGCGCGGGACTTCCGGATAAGCCTTTACTGCGGCCTCGCAAAGCTCAACCGCGCTAGCGCCAATTTCATTCGGCAGCAGGCCGGGGCTGACGCCTTGCAGATCGAGAGGTTCGCCGGCAGCCGTGTCGCACGGATTGATCGTCGGCGACAGTTTCATCGTGGCGGGCTTTGATGAGCTGCTGTCCGCCCGGATTTCGAAGCCGACCTCGACCTTGGCTTCCGCGCCGATCTGCGGTTCATAGCGCAGCCGATCGACCTCTCCGGCCATCAGGCTCGACTGCGGCGACAGGGTTCGATCGGGCAGCGAGAGCGTTCCCGTTGCCGGATAACTCGATACTTTAAGGCTGACGGCGGGATCATCGGTCGGGAAATCCAGATTCAGCGCAACTGGACCCACGCCCACGGGAACGTCGATGTCGCGGTTCTCGATCGCCTCGGCCGCACCGGTGATATGAATGCCACGCTCCAGCACCTGCTGCTTCTGCTCGGCCTCGAGCGAAGCCATGATCTGTTCGCCTTGCGCGCCTTCACCGCTCTTGACCCGAAACACGACGATGCCTTGGGTCTGGCCGCCCCAGTTGTCATGCGTCGCATAGGCCAGCATGTCGACCTCTTCCTGCGGGGCGACTCCCTTGGGAACATCCATCTGCAGGCGCGGCAGATCCTTGCCCTGGATCGGCACGCCCAACTCAACAGCCTTGCCGTCCAGCATCAAACGTCCCAGGGCGGGCGGTCTTTCGATGCTCAGGGTAATCGTGCCACCATCGACATCGACCGGTTCAGGCAAGCCCAAGTCGACGGGTCCGACTCCTGACAGCACCACCTTCTCCAGCACGGGCGGCAGCGATGGTCGATTGCTGCGGCGCATCAGGACGACTTCGTCGATCAGCGATGAGTTCTCCCAGGGAACCTGGAGGCCGTTTGTGGCCTCGACCACATCGCGGCGCACCGCCGCCATCACGGTGCGGATCTCCTGGTTCGGGGCCAGCGCGCGACGGGAAAACGCCGCCGAAAACGGGCTGAGTTCGCCGGCGCCGTCATAAGCCGCCGCCCCGGGTTCGGTGGCAAAGGCAATCAAGGTGTTCAGCGAGCTTCTCACCTGTGCGAGCCCGGTATTGCCGGCAGTGATGAGCTGGTCTCTCAGCCAGTAATTCTTGCGTGGGAACGGATTGTTGCGGCAGGCATCGAGTATGATCACCTGAATCTTTGATTTCGAGCGTAACTGTTCCAGCACATCGTTGAGCTTGATGGCCTGGACTTCGATGTCCGCCGCCTGCTTCAAGGAGGCATCGACCGGGATCAGAAAATTTTCGCCGCCGATCTGAAAACCGTGGCCGGAGTAGTAGACGACGGCCAGTTCTGCGCCGTCTGCGGCGGCAAGATAGTTGCGGAACTGCTCCTCGAATTGCAGCTTCGTCAGATCGCTTGCGACGAAGACCTCGAACCCTGCCAGTCGAAAGGTTTTTGACACGTCCTCGGCATCCTTGGCCGGGTTCTTGAGTGCGGGGAATTGTCGGTACTCCGAGTTGCCGATGACAAAGGCGACTCTTCGGTCGGCGCAAGCGTCAAAGGTCGTGAAGCTCGCGAAGAGGAAGGCTGCGATGATTCCGCAAAGTCGGAGCATGGCAATTCCCTTGAACGCTATTGCCTCGCCCACAAGAACACGGCATGTGCTAGCAAGGTCCGTCAGAGAGCATGCAATCCGCCGAGACAGAAAGAGAGAAAAGCCGTCGCGACGGCGGGCATATTCCTCACTTGATCGAATACTAAATTACATCAGGGACCGAGTGTCTGCAACGTCTGTCACACCTCCAGGCTACCGCCAATCCCAATTCCGCCACTGATATCGGGAGGAGCAGCTGCGGGAGGCGAGGATTGCGGCTGCGAGTTTCTGGCATTTTTTCGGCTGGGAACACCTTTGCTCCGCACGGGGGCGACATCGCAGGCGACACTTGCTCGCCTGGGCCTCTGCAGTAAGGTCACAGGCTCTTTGCAGGCTCGGCCGGAGTGCAAAAAGAGCTTCCCCAGAAGTTCAACGATCGGCTGGGTGGCCGACGTCATTCGCTTAGTGTTCTTGTAATACGTGCTGAGAGCATGGAGCGAGCCCTTGCCGCAATCTCCGTCGAGGTCATGCGATAACAACCTGGGCGGCGCGAGCCAACTGACCGGAACCGAAAATACCGAACGGCGTTGAGCCCGGGTCATCGCCCCTCGCCTTCTGCTGCGATCAGCTTGCTATCCTCGGCCTTGGGACGGGAGTGCATGAGAGGTTCGAGGTTGCGACCGACGCAGCTAGTCCGCCACACATCGTCGGCCATCGCATCTCCCGCGTCGAGGCAAAGATCACGAACTGGAATCTTCGCCAAAGGACAGTGCGGTCCACCGAAGATCTGAGGGCCCGCCCAACTTTATGCAACTTTCCTAAAATGCCCGGAACCGAGGCTCGTCCTGCGGCTTGAGTCGATTTCTGGAGTCGCAGATTGATGAGTAGCGCAAGGGACCGGCTTTCCTTCATCGAGTTTCAATCACCCACCCTGGTGGCCAAAGCTCCCGAAGACGGCGAATGGCTTCACGAAATTAAGTACGATGGTTACCGGACCCAACTCATCGTCGAGCGAGCAAGAGCACGAGCCTTCACACGTCGCGGCTACGACTGGTCGCATCGCTACAAGAGCATTGTCCAGGCCGCGGCGAACCTGCCGGTGAAGTCTGCGATCATCGACGGCGAAGCCGTTGTCCTCGGCGAAACGGGTCTGCCGGACTATCAAGCCTTGGAGCGGGAGTTGGGCAACCCGAACTCGCCGAGGCTTATCTTCTATGCGTTCGATCTGCTGCACCTTAACGGGCGCGACCTTCGCCAGCAGCCGCTGGTTGAGCGCAAGGCCGCACTGGAGAAGCTGCTGAGCGATACAGCGCCAAAATTGATCTATGCCGAGCACCTCAAGGTAAGCGGCAGCGCCATGTTCGCACAGGCCTGCAGGATGGGCCTGGAGGGGATCGTGTCCAAGCGCGCGGATGCGCCCTATCGCTCCGGCGTCCAGACGAGTTGGGTCAAGGTCAAATGCATCAAGAGCGACACTTTCCCGATTGTGGCTTTCGTCGAGAAGCTCGGCGCCCGTCCGCGCCGCATCGCATCGCTCTACATTGGCAGGCGACAGGACGACCGGCTGCTTTATGCAGGCAAGGTCCAGACCGGCTATACGCTTGAAGCATCTCAACGTCTTCGCGAGCGGCTCAACCCCCTGATCATCGACAAGTCGCCGCTGTCACTGCCTGTCGACAAGCCCAAAGCGACCTGGGTCAGACCAGACGTTCTGGCGGAGGTGCAATTCACTGGCGTGACGGATCGCGGCATCTTGCGCGAGGCGGTGTTCAAGGGATTGCGCGAAGACCTCGTGCCTATCCCGGCAAAACCGCCCGCACGGTCGAAGCGACGGCTGGACCGGAACCATGGCGTCCCGCGCGAGAACATCCTGCAACTGCTGCCCGATGCGGTCTCACCCTCCAAAGAAGAGCTCGCCGGCTACTGGGAACGGGTTGCCGATCAGGCGCTGGTTCATCTTGGCCGGAGGCCGCTGAAGCTGGTTCGCCATGCCTTGGGGGCCATCTTCTATCACAAGGGACCGCTGCCGGACATTCCCGCAGCAGTGCACCAATTGCGGGTCCAGAAGCGCGAGGGTGGTGAAGGGGTGCGCGTGTGGGTGGATGATCTTTCCGGTTTGCTCGGACTGGTCGAAATGGACGCCGTGGAGCTTCATCCCTGGAACGCTACGGTGGACGACATCGAGCATGCCGATCGCGTCGTTCTGGACCTCGATCCCGGCGAAGGCGTCGAATGGTGTGAAGTGATCGATGCCGCTTTGGCGCTGCGCGACATCATGGAGGGGGCAGGTCTGAAGAGTTGGCCAAAGGTCACAGGCGGCAAGGGGATCCACCTGATGGCCCCGCTTCAAACGAAGATCACCCACGAGCGCGCCCGGCAGCTCGCAAAGTCCCTTGCTCAGTGCCTTGTCCATGCTGATCCCGATCGCTATTTGCTGTCGGCCGATCCGGCAGCCCGAAGAAGCCGGATTTTCATCGACTATCTGCGGAACGGACGTGGCAATACGGCCGCTGGCGCCTTCTCCCCGCGAGTGCGGCCCGGCTTCCCGATCGCGCATCCTGTGACCTGGAGCCAGGTTGAGCGTGGCATTAAGCCGGACGCCTTCACGATCAGCCATCCCTTCACGGCGGCCAAGAAAAGGGCAGCGTAGCGTGTCGAGAGCCGCCAACTTGCGCTCGCAGCCCACACGCGACGGAAGGCCCGTCTGAGATTCCTCCGCTGCATATGTGGAGCATTGCGCCTCGCTGCATCCTCAGAGTAGTTCCGATGCGGCAGGGTGGCTTACCCAACCCAAGCGGCCTCACATTTCTGTCGAATGCAGCACGCTGTGCTTTCACGAGCGCGTTGCGCGCCTTCTTCTCCGGTGACTTGACTGCCGATGGAATTGTTGTCACGGCTGCGGCGCGAGCAGCTCGTTTTGGTTTGTCCGCCGCAGTTGTTGTAGGCGTTTCTGCCTTGCGCCCCAGCCCTATTGATTTTGCCAAGGCCGAGCGACCCGCCAACGGGCGTCATTTGAGTTTAGGTTGCCCCGAGAAGAGCCTGTTCAGTCTCAATTGCATCGGGTAGCGGGGCTTGAAATCGCGAAGACGCGCGTTCATGCAACCTCCGCCCTTTCTTCGCGTTTAGCCGCGTTCAACCCTGGCGAGCGAGAAAATGCCGGCGTTCATTCCGATTACAATTTACCTGAATTGCAAGCCGATGGTGGTTGCATCAATATCCGATGCTGCGAAAGCCCTTGAACAACCATGGCCACACGTGGCCAAGCCGCAGCGGCTCGAAGCCGTCCGAATGATCAAGGAATGCTTGGCCGGTCATTGCAACCAACAAGCTGCGATCGATGCCTTCAAGGCGGCCGCAATCGAACAGGGACTTTTTACCCAAAGGCCTCCGAGCGTAGGCCTCACGAAATTCGACGCGGTTGTTAGAGACATGGTGTGAGCCCATACTGCTCTCGCCATCTGGACCGCTGGCAGGCTTCGCCGGCCATCGCTATGCCGACGAATTCCGCGGCGTCGGCATTCTCTTGAGAATGCGGCAGCGCTCGACGGCGGTGCGCTTCCACATGGCGCGGTCAAAGCCGGGAGACCTGAACATGGCTTGGAAGTGCTTCCGCCAGGTCGGCGAAAGATGCACTCCCACCGAATACGATAGGCCGCTATGATTTCGACATTGCGACCGCGGCACAACCAGTCGAGCTGCGCCCTAGCGGCAAGTCCGGCGAGCCCGCTCGCGTCCATCCCGGTTTGCAACAGCCAGTTTTCTTGCCGACTACCAAACAATGCGCATACGTTAGATTAACCGCCCTCCGCTTACGCTTACCGCTGCCGCGCATCTCGTGGCGCTTGGCCGCCGCTGGCGGGACCTTGAGCGACCGCGTCCTGCTGGACTCAGCTTGCCCATGATGGCTTTTGAGTAGCGCTCACGCGCCAGAGACTCCCCCGTGCTTGGTTTCTCGATCAGCCGCAGCCGCTTCCATTTCGAGCCGCGCCAAATGGGCCTTGATTTCCTCAGGCTCGGCGTGCTCCAGCCCTACGACATTGTTCCTCGTTTCCTTCAATGCAACGATAATCTCATCGAGCTTGGCATGGATGGCAGCAGTGTCGCGATAACCCTGGATCAGAACAACGCCGGTAATCACAATCGCTGCTACTGAAAGCGCATAGGTGATTACGCTTGTTAGGCCGAAAGGGACCATCGCAGTGCAGGCTATCATGGCCACGATGATCAGATAAAAGCCGGGCGGCCGGGACAAAAAGTCAGCAACTACAAAGAGAAATCGGTTCATGTGAATCCCGGTTGGGCCTCGATCTTGGGTGCTCGTCAATGCGGTCCGAGATGCGGACGGCTCTCGCCTATGAGCCAGCGGAATGAGGCTCCGGGACTGCGCATGAACAGTTGCTGTGCAGTCGTCCCTACTTTTTCCACTTATGCGGGAACGTCATCCTTTCCGGATAGGACGCGAGGGTTGGCACGAGAGACGCCGTCGTTCCATTCCCCCTTTGTGGTTCTTCTCGGACTGGCCCCTCGCGTCCGCCTCTGGTTGCGGCTTGCCGGCCAGCTCTTTTTCAAAACGGGTGTTTTTCGACATGGCTCTCTCTCCATTGAGAAACGCCAACTCGATATGAGGAGCAAAGTTCCGCGGCCGGAACCAACCTCGTGCAGATTGCTTAGTCACCTGCTTCCGCTTTTGTACTTCGTGCCCGGAGGCGGTGATTGCCGGCAGTTGCCGGGATCGGTTGGAACTCACAGCACGAAAGCTTGCTCTCGCGCCCCCAAAAGTGACAGATTAGCTGACTAACTGATTCACGCAGTCAGACTGAATGGCAAAGCAGAAACGAAAGCTCGATGCGCGTCAGGTGCCACCTTCTCCAGAGGAGACTCAGGAGGCCGCCTTCTATGCGCGAAAATGCGGGCTGACGACGGACGAGGCGCTCAAGTTGATCCGCAACGCAAAAGTGCTCACCTCGGCCGCCGTCAGATCCTACTAGGCTCGCAGTGTTCGGACCGCTTTCTGCCGTGCCTCTCGCTGGCGCCTCAGTTCGTTGCGCTTGGCAGCCAGTGGAAGTCGTCATGCCCCGATGAAAGGATCTTGGCGAATGTGCCGTTTGCGATCCATGAATTAAGGCAGTGCGCTCGCCCGCATCTTGATCGTAGCCGAAACATCTCTGATTTCACGGGTGTGGCGCAACATCCAGATTTCGGCCCTTTCGCTAGTCGCATATCGGTATGGCCTAGTAGTCGCCTTCGAACGACTCAGCTTCGCCATGGCCAGGAAATCGAATTCCGGGCAGGACGGCCTCGACTTCGCAAGGCCGCGTCGGAGCGCGCGCTGGATGCGTCAGAATGACGAAGCTGTCGACCTCATCTCCTCATGGCTGCTGGCATGCCGGAAATTCGTTGGCGGAATGCATGAAACCCCGATTCCATGTTCTCATTCTGCTTACGACCGCGTCGATCCCGGACCCACGCGAAAGTCCGCCGCACCTTCGGCACGGCGGGCTTTGGTAGAAAAATCAATCTAGACCTTAACAATCCTGCGGGTACCTGGGTCAACCAGAACGGTTCGTCCCTCAACGACTACATAGCGGTACTGAACGTCCGGGACTTCGTACAGCTCGACTGTGTCGGGCAGAGCGGCGCCAATCTTGAGCTCAACACCGGGAAGCTCAGCGATGCTATCGGTTTCTTCTTTACATACTCCCGGATCACCGTGTCCTGCTCAGGCTGAATGATGACATCCTGAGCGGCGACCGCTCCGACACCTACGAAAAGAAGGATTCCTGTCGCAGCAGATAAAAATTGCTTTCCTATATAGTCCAACGAGGCAACCTTCCGCTGCGGTGCTTGATGGTCCCGCACGGGGCTACTTACCTGAACGGGCGGAAGGAATTGTTGTTCCGCTGGCGCTGAGCAACCCCGCGGCCGGCCGCCACGATGGCTTGGTTCCTTCGTAGAAAGGAGCTTTTAGGTCAGGACAATCGGGATGTGGGCATTCTTCACAGGGACAGGGCTGGTCGCCAGCGGTGCCAAAAGATGCACAAGCTGGCGTCGCAAGCCGCCGCTGCAGGCGCACCGTGGCCGCCGCGCTATCATCGGTTTTTCTGGCTGTCGGTCGCCTTCGGCTTCCCCGCCTTCGCTGCCGTACTCGGGATCTTCTGGCTGGTAATAGCTCGCCCAGCAATCGAGTCGCAGGCAGGGCATGCTGCGATCACGCGCAGTCAAAGCATTTGCGGAAAATTCCCGCCCCATGCAGAGCGAATATCCGCCGGAACGGGCCTATTACCCTCGCGTTAACGGTGATGACGTTCTCCGCAGATGTCTACCGCGCCGCCGGCTTTGCTGTTCTGAGAGAAATGCCCGTTAGTCGCACCGGAGTCCGGTCGCCGATATCATTCTAACGGCGCTCACTGCCGTGGGCATAAGGCCCCCTTCAGGCTGGTTAGGCGGAGCTTACCAAAAAAGTGCTGTTCGAACGGAACACAGAAAGCGCAGGCAAGTTCGGTAGGCAGTGGAGGAGATTGCGCCATGAACAGTGTCATTTATCTCATCGGCCTTGTCGTCATCGTGCTTGCGATCCTCTCCTTTCTCGGATTCCACTAGGAGATACCATGCAGGACCAGGACGACCAGGGCCGTCAGACGGCCGATTTCGAGGCAGCCAAAAGCGAGCTTTCGGAAAGACTACAACGGGAAAAGCAGACCGCGACAGAGGCGCTCCACGATGCTCGCGACGAAATCACTAGGAAAGCCGCCGATTACGCCTCGGAAGCAAAGGAAGCGTTGTTCAACAAGGCGGAGGGAACGCAGCGCGACGTGAGCGCCAATCTGAAGGCTTTCAGCGGCGCCTTGCGCGCGGCCAGCGAGCATCTTGCCAATAGCGATCAACGGACCGCTTCGAAGTTGGCCCTTGACGCCGCAGGCGGGCTCGAGCGGCTTTCGTCGTCCTTGAAGGATAAACCGTTCGACGAGGTGCTTGGTGAGATTCGGTCGTTCGGCCGCGACAACTCGGGGGCGCTGATCGCCGGTTCCGTATTGGCGGGCCTGGCGCTGGGACGGTTCATCAAGAGCTCGCCACCATCTGCCTCGACCGGGACACCGGTCCAGCCGGGAACAGGCCAAGCATCCGAAACGGGTTCGAACTCGCGATCGGCTGAGGCACTAGAGCCGACGCCGCTACGATCCGATCAGTCCGGCGACGACTGGGCCAATGCAAGGGTGGAGCAAAACCCATGACCGACAATCAGGACAGTCGCAGCCTGACAACACTTGTGGGGGATCTCGCACAGCAGGTCACGACGCTGCTTCAAACCGAAAGCAGGCTGTTGCGGGCTGAAATTTCGGAAAAAGTGACCAAGGCGGGCGCTGGCGCGGTTGAGGTCCTGGGAGGTGCCATTTGCCTGCTCGCCGCCCTGATTGTGCTCTTGCAGGCGCTGGTAATTGCTTTGGCGAGCGCCGGGTTGGGGGCGGGTTGGTCTTCGCTGCTGGTCGGAATCATGGTGGCGATACTGGGGATCATACTCTTGCGCACCGGCACGGCAAGCATGGCTCCCTCGGAGCTGACGCCCGACCGCACGCAAGACCAACTCAAGCGCGACGCACGCGTGATCAAGGACCAGATAAGATGATCGACAAATCCTCAGCCGAACTCGAACGCGATGCCGACATTGCCCGAGCCAAGATAACGGACACCGCAGACTCGATCCGCAGCAAGATGACACCGGGTCAGCTGATCGACGAATTCACCGGGATGTTCACCGGTGAGGGGGCGGCCATGCTCAGCAACCTCAAGGCTCAGGTCAGGGACAATCCCCTGCCCCTTACATTGGTGGGCGCCGGCCTGGCGTGGCTCATGCTCGGCAAAGGCACTTCGCTAGACAGTTCAGCGCCAGGCGCGTATCGGAGCAGGCCATCTGGGGGCTCCCGCAATTTCTCCGACCGGCAGAGCTTCGGCGAGGGCTGGCATGAGTCGAGCAGCGAGTACAATGGTCCCGAAAGCGAAGCTGCCGGAGGCGGCTCCATGCTCTCAGATGCCGCTGATTCGGTGGCTTCGGTAGCAGGCGGTGCTACCGAAGCTGTTGCAGACCTTGCGAGCGGGGCCAGAGAAAAGTTGAGAAGCACGGGCGGACAAGTCGCCTCGGGCGTTAGTGATGCGGCTGCACAGGCGCGCGAGTCTGCGCTGGACTTGTTCCAGCGCGAACCTCTGGCAATGGCTGCGGTCGGCCTCGCCGTGGGCACCGCCATCGGTGTGATGCTGCCCCACACCGCCTCGGAAGACGAGCAACTTGGCCGCTACAGCGACGAGCTCCGTGAGAGTGCCGAGGTCGTCCTCGAGACTGGCATGGAGCAAGCCAAGCAGGTCGCCGCCGAAGCCTATGAGACCGTAAAGGAAGAGGCTGACCGCCAGGGCGCCAGCGGCGACGAGACGCTAGTCGACCGCGTCGGCGAACTGGTAAAGAAGACGGCAAGCAAAACCGAGGAAGCTATTCGCGATCGTTTGCCGGAGACGGACGAGCCTCCCAAGACTTCGTCATAGCGCTGCCGCCGGTTTTCGTGGTGCGCTGGCGCAGCTGTTCTTGAGGTCCACCTAACTAGCGTTTCAGCTATTCCGTACCGTCCCCTGCTTCTTTGAAAATATTGGGCTTCTGGATTTATTTGTCTCGCACTGTCCGGCCCCGTCCCGTACTCATGTGGGCTCGTGACGGCAAGCGGCGTGAAATGGGCTTGGGCGCCTATCCCGTCGTCACACTTGCAAAGGCACGAGCGAAGGCCACCGAGTGCAGGTCTGCGGTTGAGGAAGGCCGCGATCCAATTGCAGAGAAAGCGAAGGAGCAGAGCCGACTTTCGGGGACTGCGCTGACAAGTACATCGCCACCATCAAGTCCGAATGGCGGACAAGCACGAATATCAGTGGAATCAGACGCTCACCAGTTTCTGCGAGAGCATCCGGCCGAAGCGGGTTTCGACAATCACAACCGAAGACCTTCTAGAAGTTCTTGCGCCCATCGGGCAGGCCAAAGCCGAGACGGCATCGAGGCTTCGCGGGCGTATCGAGCGCGTTCTAGAGTTCGCAAAGGTGAAGGGCTGGCGCTCGGGAGAGAACCCGGCGGCATGGCGCGGCAACTTGCGGAACCTCTTGCCGAAGCGCCAGCGGTTGCAGCGAGGCCATCAGCAGGCAATGCCGTATGCTGAAATCCCCGCGTTCACGGCTCGCTTGCGGAAGGCATAGGCGATGGCAGCTCGTGCGCTAGAGTTCACAATCCTGACTGTGGCCAGATCCGGCGAAACGTTTGGCGCGACGTGGAAAGAAATCGATTTTAAGGGAAAGCTCTGGAATGTGCCGAAAGAGCGCATGAAGGCCGGCGCCCCGCATACCGTTCCGCTATCGATCGAGGCCCTGGCGATTCTGGAAGCCCTGCACGAGCAACGGCAGGAGGGACAGGAATTCATCTTCACCCGTGACGGTGAGAACCCTCTGTCAAATATGGCCATGATGATGCTGCTTCGGCGCATGAAGCAGACGGAAATCACAGTTCACGGTTTCCGCTCTGGTTTCCGGGATAGGTGCGGCGACGCCACAAGCTTCTCGCGCGAAGTTGCGGAGGCCGCCCTGGCTCACAAGATCGGGGATGAAACCGAACGAGCCTACCGCCGGTCTGACGCGCCCAAAGGTAGTGCTCATGGCCTCTGCCGCCACTGGCGATTCACTTGCGAGGCGATCGAGCAGCGCAAAGAGATTGCCGCGTTGGTAGCCGAGGCGCGGCGAACAGCGGCCGCTGTGATATGAATGGACCTAGTTCGCCAATCACACAGCGATGCCCGTGCCCCTAACCTTCAAGTCGCACGACCCAGAGCGGATGAAACTACAGCCGCTTCCGTTCCCGGCAGTTCGAACAGCATGGGCAGATGGCGACACTCGGCTTCGTCCACGATCAGCTCCTCAATAGTCGCGATGGAAAGATGGCTTTTGAGGCGCAGCCGGACAACCGCCGCGAGTTTGTGAACGGGGACCGGTACCGCCCCGGCGTGATGGGCTAGCAGACTATTGATCTCAGCAACTACCTTTGGATCGACGACGTGGGGCAATGGCAGCATGAGAGCACTCCTTTCGGAAGTAACTCTAAGCCGATCAGGGCGATGAGTCTGGCGGCGTACGTTTTTAACCAAATGCGCGGACATCATTGGACGTCAGATCACGCTCGTTAGCGGTTGCGTGCATTCGAGCGGCGGGCGCCGGCTGCATAGCCAATCGTGAAGCAAGATGAACCTTTCCCGCATTATTGTGTTTGGAGGGATGCCTCGCTTTTTCTTCGACTTCACCGATACCGGGCAAGTCTTCCGCGACGTCGAAGGCACAGATCTGCCCGATCTCGAAGCTGCAAAACAAGAGGCGGTGAGAGCCTTGGTCGAGATCACCACAGATAAGCTGCCGGATGGCCCCTATCGAGAGTTTGTGATGAAGGTACCCGACGAGAGTGACCAGACGTTCGCAGACGCAGTGCTCAAGTTTGAGCTGCGGGAGCGCTAGGGGTCTTCAAATGGTTTCCGCCTGGGACAAGTTTGACATAGTAACTGCTCGATTGAATGAGCGCCGCGCCCGCGCAGACATCGAAGACCTTCGGCAGACCATCGGCGAAACCCGCCGTGTAATCGCAGCGGCCCGTAAGCTGTTGGACCGGCTAGCCGTAGGCCACGGGGCCATCTCGTCAGAAAGCAGCTCCTCCCGCCCTACCTAGGCGCTGCTGATGCCCGCTATGCGGCTCAGTTCGAATTTGACCACGATCTGCACTAGCTGGTTGCCTGCTTCATCGCGGACTTGAATGCTAGCCTCGCGGTAGGTGCCATCGGGCAGCTTTTCTCTTGCGATTTCAAGCAGCGTTTTTGCTGCCTCGTCCTCCGCAGATTCCAGGTTCGGAAGCTCTGAACCTTCAGGGTCTGGGAAGGTCTCTCCATTGCTGGACAAGTCGAAGAAATAGCGCGGCATCAGTCCTAACTAGGATTGCCGGAAAATGTTCAATATCTCTTTTTACATACAAAGAGCTAATTCACCATGTCCCGCAGGGGCTTCTTGCGCTTCGGTGGCCGGTATTTCTCCACCAGCCTGATCTTGTCGATGTCGATCGTCACCAGGGGCCACATGTCAATGGTCACCTTGCGGCCTTCCTCGTCTGTGCGCGTGACCTCGCCTGTAAGCTCGATTTGCTGGCCTCGCTTGACCTTGGAAGAATCCCGGATCGAATGCGGGAAGTTATAGGACGGAATAGAGACGCTTACGCGGTCCTCGGTGACCCGCCTTCGAACCGTGGCCGTGATTGCAACCACGTCACCGATGCCAATGCCCCGCGCCATGCCTTTGAGTCTGGAGCGGCCGGCGCCTTAGTCAAGATGCTGCTAATGTACAGCGACGATACCGCTTGGCGGACTGGCTAAACTCTCGCTATATCGCGCGCATGGCAAGCGGCTGGACGATTTGTGGCCGGCTACAATCGGCAATACGACACGTTCAAAACGCTGTCGCTGGACGCTCCCATGGGCGGTCGGAGCTCAGACGAATCGACCTGCTGGAGGCACCGGCCGCTTACGAACCCGATGAAGACGAGGAAGATGATCCGGATATCCTGATGCTCAAGGGCAGACACTTCCGTCTGTGATGGACAAGGGGACGGCCCAATCTTAGGTGTCAAACGAATCCAGGAATTGACCCTTTGGCGAACTGAAGAACTGACCCCTTCATTGGTTTGCTGTTTGGTTTGTTTCGGGCACCGAGCCGACCTTCTGCAGAAGGCCGGACCGTCGCTTTTCGCGCAGCCTGTAGCTGTCCCCCCTGATGGTGATCACCGTTGAATGGTGAAGCAGGCGATCCAAGATTGCCGTGGCCACCACGGGATCTCCAAAAACGCTCCCCCATTCACCCACCGAACGGTTGGAGGTAATCAGGATCGATCCCTTCTCGTAGCGGCGGGACACCAGTTGGAAGAAGAGGTGGGCGGCATTGGGCTCGAAGGGAAGATATCCGAGCTCGTCGATGATCAGCAATTTCGGCCGTGACAGGATCGTTAACTGCTTGTCGAGCGAGCCGTCGCTGTGGGCCTTGGCCAACATCGCCACCAACGTGGCTGCCGTGACGAACTGCACGTTGTAATTCTGGCGGATTGCCTCGCGGCCAAGGCTCACTGCAAGATGGGTCTTGCCCGTGCCCGTCGGACTGGGCTCATAATGCCCGTTATCAGGATGGCGAGGCAAAGAAGATTGTCCGTTACGCCTTTCATCCACGTTCGGGCGGGGAGATTTTCGTCACAGGC
>NZ_JAMYPX010000053.1:0-23717 GCF_040320585.1 Mesorhizobium sp. M0663 | reverse complement strand
CACAATAGGTAATGCTGCCGCCTTTCGGCGCGTCGGGGTTGACGTAGTTGAAATGATCATAGTCGGCCGGCAGCGCCGGCTCGCCCTGCATGGCAAGCGCGTGCACCGGTTCCGACAGGGCCGGCTGCAGGGAAAGGCCGACAAACAAGATTGCGGCGATCAGCCAAACGACAACGCGGCCCATGACCGTCTCCTTCCCGATTCGATGCGCAGCATACATGAGCCGGTCGTGCACCGGCCAACCCCTTGAGCCTATCCCTTGGCCAAGATTCGCGAGACCCGGGCTGGATTCGGCACCGCTTGCAGTGTAACACGCCGTCCGAAGTCATTCTGTTGCCTCATTTCGGCAACAGGTAGCTGGACCACACGGCATGAAAAAAGCCGGTTCCGGGATCATTTGAGAGGAATGCACGACATGACGAGCCTGAACAGCAACGCGTACCGCCTGTCGGTCATGGCCGCTGGCGTGGTCGGCATTCTGGGCGCCGGGATTCCCGCTGCTTCCGCGCAGCAGCAACAGCAGATTCCGCAAGGCTGGTTCAAGGCCTGCACCAAGCAGGAAGACGTCGACATCTGCAATGTCCAGAACATCACCACCGCCGGCAACGGCCAGCTCATCACTGGCGTCAGCCTGATCGAATTGAAGGGCAAGGTGAACCGCAAGGTGTTCCAGGTGACGGTTCCGACCGGCCGTCTCGTTCCTCCCGGCATCGGTCTCCAGATCGACGGCGGCAAGGCGCAGAAGCTCGACTATGTGATCTGTTTTCCGGATCGCTGCGTGGCGGAAGTGCCGCTGAGCGATCAGCTTGTCGCATCCTTCAAGAAGGGATCGGCGCTGACGCTCACCTCGGTCAATTTCCAGAACCAGCCGAACCCGATCAAGATTGCGCTGACCGGCTTCAGCGGCGCCTTCGACGGCCCGCCGCTGCAGCAGTCGGATATCGAGGACCGGCAGAAGAAGCTCCAGGAGTTCGTCGCCAAGAACAATCAGGACTTTGCCAAGAAGCTCAAGGAAGAGCAGGAAAAGGCGAAGGCCGCCAACTAATCGACGGGTTTTCGAACAAAACAAAAAGCGGGGTTCATGCCCCGCTTTTTTATTGAATCGGCTGATTGTCGGGTCCAGACTTGTCTCAAGCCTGTCCGAGCCCAGCCAGATCCCGACTAAGTCAATGTCTCAATTGGTGCTTCGGCTCGTAGCGCCCGTCCGGCTTCTTGTCGAACATTTCACCAATCTGCGGGTGCCGGACCGGTTCGCCCGACCGGTCCTCGAGTAAATTCTGCTCGGACACATAGGCGATGTATTCCGTTTCGGAATTCTCGGCGAGCAGATGATAGAAAGGCTGGTCCTTGCGCGGCCGCACGTCAGCGGGGATCGCCTCGTACCATTCGTCAGTATTGGCGAATTGCGGATCGACGTCGAAAATGACGCCGCGGAACGGAAACAGCCGGTGCCGAACCACCTGTCCGATCGAGAATTTGGCTGTCTTCATCGCACTCACCACTTGAACTTCTTGAACGCCACGCATCCTGGAACACGCAAGGAACGCTCCAGGACTTTAGATTCTTACGCACCGGTCCGGCAAAGACTGGCCCAGACCTTAAGGTCGACATCGTCATTATTTGGCGCAGACGCCGCGGCAATTCAATCCCGATCCCCTTGATGCCGGGTTGAGCATCGCGAGATGCGGATCAAGGGCGGTGGCCAAGATCGCTATCGCTCAGCCGGTTTTCGCAATCCGCCAAAAAACGCCGCAAAACCGCTGCCGGGTCGAAGACCCTCGCGCATGAAAAACGCCCGTAACGGCGCAAACCCCTCAAGCGCGCCCAGGCCAGCGCTGCGCACCATCTGAGCCGGCAGCATATCGGAAAGCAACGACATGTTGAGCAGGTTGACCGCGCTGCTGCGCGCCAGAATGTCCGGCCGCCGCTTGAAATCATAGGCTGCAAGCGCCTTGGCGGCGCCCGGGTCCGAGCGGTTTCTGCTTGCGGCACCAATCAGGTCGTCGATGTCCCGGATGCCGAGATTGAGGCCTTGCGCGCCGATTGGGGGAAACACGTGGGCGGCTTCACCGACAAGTGCCACGCGGCGATGCGCAAACCGCCACGGGCTCACCGCTGAAAGTGGGTAGATCTGCCGGCCGGGCTCAACCGACACGCGGCCCAACATCGATTGCATTCGCTGTTCGACCCGCGTCGAAAGCTCGGCGTCGTCGAGTGCTGCAAGGTCCTTGGCGATATCGGGTTCGAGCACCCAGACAAGGCTGGACCGGTTGCCGGGCAGGGGAACCTGTGTGAACGGACCGGTCTCGGTGTGGAATTCGGTCGAGGTGAAGGCATGGTCGCTGCGGTGACCGAAATTGAGCACCAACGCCGCCTGCGGATAGGATCGGATCGAGGTCCGGATGCCGGCTGCCTCGCGGGCCGGCGACTGACGGCCATCGGCGGCAACTGCCAACGATGCCTCAACCTCGCTGCCGTCGGCGAGAACGGCATGGGCATGGTCGGCATCGAGGCGCCATGCCTCCACCATCGACTTTCGCCATTCGATGCCCGAATGCGCGACAGCCTCGGCTAGCGTGCGGTTGAGAACGCTGTTGGGCAAGTTCAGCCCGAATTGCTCTTCGTTGATCTCGCTGGCACGAAAAGTCACTGTCGGGCTGCGGATCAGCCGGTTGGTTGCGTCAACGATGCGCATCACCTTGAGTGGCGCTGCATGCGGCCTGATTCCGTCGAAGATCCCTAGCCGTTCGAACATCTTCAGGGCAGGGTTCATCAAGGCTGTCGTCCGGCCGTCGAGGCCGGCTGCCTCGGGTCCGACGAGCGTCACGGGAAAGCCCGCCTCGGCAAAGCTAAGCGCCGCGATCAGCCCCGCAGGGCCGCTGCCGGCGACCAGTATCCGTGCTGTTTCCCGATGGTTCAAATTCGGCTTCCGGATTGCGAGGTGAGGCCCGTCCGACCTGCTGGTCCATATAGGTCAGGTGATGCGGCTTGATCAACGCGGCGATTCGGCCCATTCGGTTGCCATGACCGGCCAACAAGACGATTTCAGCCATCTCGACGGCACCGGCCGCGCGATGGCGAGCGTTGCGCGCAGCCCTCAACTGACCGTGAGCGTCGTTGCCGGCATGGGCATCGCCCTTGCCTGGCTCCTTCTCGGCGCAATGGCAGTTCGGGGGGCGGTGAGCCGGCTCCCGGGCGCTGATGTACCCGGCGACGCCGTGCTGGAATACCTGCCGCAACTGCCGTTGCCGGATTTCCTTGCGCGTTTCTTCGCCCTTTGCCTTGCGCCGGCGCCGCTTCGCGCAAGCGTAGGCGCGCAAGGCGGGGCACTCACCGCGATGTGGCTGTTGATGGCCATCGCGACCATGCTGCCCTCCGCGGCGCCGATGATCCGCACCTATTGCGAGATCGCAGATACCGCCAGGATCAAGGGGGAACCCGTTGCCCATCCGCTGATCCTTGTCGCTGGATATTTGAGCGTCTGGCTTGCCGCCTCGGCAATATTCGCTGCCCTGACGCTCGCAGTCCATGCATTCGTGTCATCCGGGCAGATGCTCGATCCGCTGCTTGGAATTGCCGGAGCAGCCGCGCTGTCGATCGCTGGTCTCTATCAGTTCAGCTGGCTGAAGGAAGCCTGTCTGGAGAAGTGCAGAAATCCGTTCTCGGTCCTGTTCGCCAACTGGAGCGCCAAGCCCATTCGCATTTTCCGGCTCGGTATGGAGCAGGGCCTGTGGTGCCTTGGATGCTGCTGGGCGCTGATGCTGGTAATGTTTGCCGTCGGTGTGATGAACGTGTTCTGGATGGCGCTGATCGGCTTGTTCAGCCTGGTCGAAAAACAGACGGCAGGCAATCTGCCGACGCGGCTGGGCGGTGCGATACTGCTTGTCTGGGCAGCCGCGCTACTAGTAGTCTCGGCATGAGGGGGAGAATTCGATGACAGATCAAAACTGGGCAATGAAAGGAGAGCTCATCCTTTCCTGCAATTGCACGGTTTTTTGCCCTTGCGTTCTGTCGCTCGGCAATCATCCGCCTACGGAAGGCTATTGCCAAACCTGGGCGGGGTTCCGGATCGATGCCGGCCATTTCGGCGAGGTCGACCTGTCCGGTCTCAATCTTGGGCTGGTCATGGAAATCCCCGGTTATATGAGCCGCGGCAACTGGACGGCGGGCCTGTTCATCGACAAGCGCGCCTCGGTTTACGCAGTGAAGGGACTGACGAAGATATTCACCGGCAAGGCCGGTGGAACCACATCGCTGCTCTCCATCCTGGTCGGACAGTTCCTCGGCGCCGAGCAGGTGCCGATCACCTACGACACGCGTGAGAAAACACGCATCTTTCAGATACCGAAGATCATCGATGGTGCGGTGACACCAATCACCGGCAAGGATCGCGACAAGGATACGGTCATCAGCAATTCGGAATACTGGATTGCGCCGGAAATCATCGTCGCCAAATCCGACAAGAGCAAAATGCGGGCCTTTGGCCGCAACTGGAACTTTGCTGGCCGTTCGGCCGAAATCTGCAAGCTGGACTGGCGGGGCCCGTGAGCAAGAAGACGACGGCCAGGAAAATCGCCGACCGGATTCCGCGGCCGAAGAAGAAAGTCACATGGCCTCAGGCGCGGGCGTTCTCGGTCCATCTCTTGACCGCGTCGGGCTCATTCCTGGCGTTTCTGTCGCTAGTGGCAGCAAGCGAGCAGCGCTGGACGGCGATGTTCTGGTGGCTGGGGCTGGCGCTTTTCGTCGACGGCATCGACGGGCCGATCGCCAGGAAGCTCGATGTCAAGGAAATCCTGCCGACTTGGTCGGGCGAACTGCTCGACAACATCATCGATTACGTGACCTACGTGTTGATTCCGGCCTTCGCGCTCTATCAGCGCGGTTTCATGGGCGAGCGCCTGTCGTTCCTGTCGGCGGCGATCATCGTGGTGTCGAGCGCAATCTACTATGCCGATACCGGCATGAAGACGAAGGAGAATTTCTTCAAGGGCTTTCCGGTCGTCTGGAACATGGTGGTGTTCACGCTGTTCGTCATCGAGCCCGGACAATGGGTTTCTTTCGCCGTGGTCGTGGTGGCCGGCATTCTCACCTTCGTGCCGATCAATTTCATCCATCCGGTGCGGGTGAAGCGGCTGCGGCCAATCAATCTCGGCATGACGCTGCTTTGGTGCGCTTTCGGCGCGCTGGCGCTGGCGCAGGCCGCACTTGCCTCCTTCTACGACCAGATCGGCGTGCTGGGCGAGCAGGTCAGCGATTTCATCAAGTTCGGGATTACGTTCACCGGGCTTTACCTCGCCTGCATCGGCGCTATCATGCAGTTCTTCCCAAATCTCGGCGCCAAGCCGGATAAGAAAGCCTGATCCCAAGAGAGCCAGAAAATGTCCAAAGCGATCCGCATCCATGCCCATGGCGGCCCGGAGGTCCTGACCTATGAGGATGCCGATCCCGGGCAGCCGGGCTCGGGACAGATCCTGGTCAAGCATACCGCGATCGGTCTCAATTTCATCGACGTCTATTATCGCTCTGGCCTTTATCCGCCGCAGGGCGGATTTCCGCTGGTCCCTGGCGGCGAGGCGGCCGGCGTGGTCTTGGATGTCGGCTCGGATGTCGACTGGCTCAAACCCGGCGATCGCATCGCCTACGCCGTGACGACCGGCGCCTATGCTGGGCAGCGCGTGATCGCCGCCGACCGCGTGGTGAAGGTGCCGGACGGAATCAGCGACGAACAGGCCGCAGCCATGATGCTAAAGGGCATGACCGCCGAATATCTGTTGCGCCGTACATTCAAGGTGAAAGCCGGCGACACGATCCTGTTTCATGCGGCGGCCGGCGGTGTCGGGCTGATCCTCGGCCAATGGGCCAAGCATCTCGGCGCGACAGTGATCGGCACGGCGAGTTCCACCGACAAGATCGAGCTCGCCAAGGCGCATGGCTTCGACCACGTGATCAACTATCGCGAACAGGATTTCGTGGCCGGCGTTGCCGCTGTCACCGGTGGCAAGAAATGCGACGTTGTCTACGATTCAGTCGGCAACGACACATTTCCAGCCTCGCTCGATTGCCTGCGGCCGCTCGGCACTTTCGTCAGCTTCGGTCAATCGTCTGGGCCGATCCCGCCCTTCAGCATCTCGTTGCTGGCGCAGAAAGGCTCGCTGTTCGCAACGCGGCCGACGCTGTTCGTCTATAATGCCAGGCGCGAAGACCTCGAGGCTTCCGCCGCCGCCTTGTTCGGTGTGGTGCTCAGCGGCGCCGTCAAGATCAAGATCAACCAGCGTTACGCGCTCAGCGAGGCCGGCAAAGCGCATTCCGATCTCGAAGGGCGCCGGACCACCGGGACAACAATACTTATGCCTTAGGCGCCCGCAGTTTCGGGCCGCCGACGCCGCCGTTCTTGCGAACTGCTCTTTACCGCTTGAGTTTCCGCTGAAATTCTTGAAGCTCTTTCAAGTCGTGAGGCGCTTACCGTAGAGAGCAGCCCGCGCATACGATGCTTGCGGGAACACAGAACATGTCTGGCAAACCAGATGGAGGCACCGTGAGTGCAGATCAGGACGGCGCAAACCTGCTTGAGGTTCGCGGCCTCACAAAGATATTCGGCACGTTGACGGCGTGCGACCACGTCGATCTCAACATCGCCAAGGGCGAGATCCATGCGTTGCTTGGCGAGAACGGCGCCGGCAAGTCGACCCTGGTGAAAATGCTGTTTGGATCGCTGGAACCGAATTCCGGCGAGATTTTCTGGAATGGCCAGGCGGTCAGGATCACCAGCCCCGGCACCGCAAAAAAGCTCGGCATCGGCATGGTTTTCCAGCATTTTTCCCTGTTCGAAGCGCTGACGGCGGCTGAGAACATCGCGCTGTCGCTGGATGACGGCTCGCCGATCAGCACGATCGCGGCCAAGGCGAGGGCGCTCTCCTACAGTTACGGCCTGCCTCTCGATCCGCTATCGCTGGTCGGTGATCTGTCGGTCGGCGAGCGTCAGCGTATCGAAATCATCCGCTGCCTGCTGCAGACGCCGCAACTCATCATCCTCGACGAACCAACTTCGGTGCTGACGCCGCAGGAGGCCGATAAGTTGTTCGAGACGCTCGAACGGCTGCGTTCGGAAGGAAAGTCCATCCTCTACATTTCGCACCGGCTGGAAGAGGTCAAACGCATCTGCGACCGCGCCACCGTGCTGCGTCACGGCAAGGTGGTCGGCCATTGCAATCCGCGCCAGGAAACCGCGTCTTCGTTGGCGCGGATGATGGTCGGCAACGAGGTGCTGGCCGTGGTGCGGGCGCCGGCCGAGGGTATCGAAACCGCGCCGGTGCTGCTTCAAATCCGCGAACTCACCCGCAAGCCGGCGACCCCGTTCTCGATCCCGCTCAGGAACATCAATCTTGAAGTCCGCGCCGGCGAGGTGATCGGCATTGCCGGTGTCGCCGGCAACGGCCAGGGCGAATTCTTCGAATCCGTTTCCGGCGAGGTGCTGCAGCAGGATGCCGGCTCGGTCCGCATCCGCGGCAAGGATGCCGGCGGCCTCACCATCACCGGCAGGCGTCTGATGGGCGCTGCCTTCGTCCCGGAAGAGCGGCTCGGCCATGGCGCAGCACCGCGCATGAAGCTTTCGGAGAACCTGCTTCTGTCGCGCCACGCCACCGATGGCAAGATGTTTGTCGGCGCCGGTGGAATGGTCAAGGGCGATGCGATCCATACCGCTGCCCAGCGCATCATAAAGGCGATGGACGTGCGCAAGAGCGCGCCGGATCCGGAAGCTGCGGCTCTTTCGGGCGGCAATCTGCAGAAATTCATCGTCGGCCGCGAACTCGACCGCCGGCCGAGCGTCTTGGTGGTCAATCAGCCGACCTGGGGCGTCGACGCGGGTGCGGCGGCCCACATCCGCCAGGCGCTGATCGAACTGGCACGCAGCGGCTCGGCGGTGCTGGTGATCAGCCAGGACCTCGACGAGCTGTTCGAGATTTCCGATGCGATCACGGTCATGCACAATGGCGAACTGTCGAAGCCGCTGCCGATAGCTGAAGCGACATTCGAGAAGATCGGGCTGCTGATGGGCGGCGCCGAACCCGGTCATGCCGAACATACGCTGGAGACGGCCTGATGCGCCTCGAACTTGTAAAACGCCCGCAGCGCTCGATGCTGTTTTCGGCACTCTCGCCTTTCATCGCTTTCGTTTTGACGATCATTGCCGGTGCCATCATGTTCGCGCTGCTCGGCGTCAATCCGTTGACTGCGTTCCGCATCTACTTCATCGAACCGATCAGCCAGGTCTGGCAGCTGCATGAGCTGGCGATCAAGGCCGCCCCCCTGATCCTGATCGCGGTCGGACTGTCGGTCTGCTACAAGGCCAACATCTGGAACATCGGCGCCGAAGGCCAGTTCATCCTGGGCGGCATTGTCGGCTCGATCATCCCCGTGCTGTTTCCGCAGTTCGAAGGCCCATTGGTGCTGCCGCTGATGCTTCTGCTCGGCATGGTCGGTGGGGCCGCCTATGCTGCAATCCCGGCACTGCTGAAGACGCGCTTCAACACCAACGAGATCCTGACCAGCCTGATGCTGGTCTATGTCGCCCAGCTCTTCCTCGATTGGCTCGTACGCGGGCCGTGGCGCGATCCGCAGGGCCACGGTTTCCCGCAGACCATCCAGTTCAACGACTCGGCCATACTGCCGGAACTCCTCCCGGAATCCGGCCGGGCAAACTGGGGATTTGTCTTCGCGCTGATCGCGGCGATACTGATCTGGATCCTGATGAGCCGTATGCTGAAAGGCTTCGAGGTCCGCGTGCTCGGCTCAAGCCCGAGGGCAGGGCGCTTCGCCGGGTTTGGCCTTAACCGCATGGTCTTCTTTGCCTTCCTGCTGTCGGGCGCACTGGCCGGACTTGCAGGGATTTCGGAGGTCTCGGGAGCCATCGGACAATTGCAGCCGGTGATCTCGCCCGGCTACGGATTTACCGCTATCATCGTGGCATTTCTCGGCCGGCTCAATCCGCTCGGCATCGTCGCCGCAGGCCTTGTGCTGGCGCTGACCTATCTGGGCGGCGAGGCAGTGCAAAGCGCGCTCGGCATCTCCGACAAGGTGGCGCGCGTGTTCCAGGGCATGCTTTTGTTCTTCGTGCTCGGCTGCGACACGCTCATCCATTACCGCATTCGCCTGACCGGCTTTTCCGCGCCGAAGCTCGAGGCAGCGCCGAAGTTGGAGGAAGCCCGCTGATGGACATCACCGTCAACATCCTCTTGACCATCGCGACGGCGGCGACGCCGCTGCTGATCGCGGCGATCGGCGAACTGGTGGTCGAACGTTCGGGTGTGCTCAATCTCGGCGTCGAAGGAATGATGATCATGGGTGCCGTCGGCGGTTTCGGCGCCGGCTATCTCACCGGCTCGCCTTGGATAGGGCTGTTGGCGGCAATCACCATGGGGGCAGTGTTCTCGCTTCTGTTTGCCGTCATGACGCTGTCGCTGGCCACCAATCAGGTGGCCACCGGCCTGTCGCTGACACTGCTCGGCCTCGGCCTTTCCGGCATGATGGGAACGAATTTTGTCGGCCAGCCCGGCGAAAGGCTGCCAAACCTCGATATTCCCGGCCTGACCGCAATCCCCGTCGTCGGCAGGCTGCTGTTCGGCCAGGATCCAATCTTCTACATCTCGATCGCGCTGACCGCCGCCGTCATGTGGTTCCTGTTCAAGACCCGCACCGGGCTCACGCTGCGCTCGATCGGCGACAGCCATGCATCCGCCCATGCGCTTGGCATCCACGTCATCCGCTACCGCTATCTCTCAGTGATTTTCGGCGGCGCTTGTGCCGGCCTCGCCGGCGGTCACCTATCGCTGGTCTACACACCGCAATGGGTGGAGAACATGACCGCCGGCCGCGGCTGGATCGCGCTGGCTCTGGTCGTCTTCGCCTCCTGGCGGCCATGGCGGGTGCTGGCCGGCGCCTATATTTTCGGCGCGATCTGGGTTGGCCAGCTTCACGTCCAAGCCATAAATCTGCAGGACTTCGTCGACGCGCCCTGGTTGCTCTACAAGTTAATTGCGTTCTTAAAATCGTTTCCCTCGCAACTGCTTTCTTCGCTGCCCTATCTGGCAACCGTCGTGGTTCTCGTTCTAATCTCGCGCAACAAGCGTTTGACGATGATGAACACGCCGGCCTCCTTGGGCCAGCCATTCGTTCCGGATCGTTGACAGCAAAAAGACGGAAGCTCCAAGGCTTAACTCAGAGAGGTAACACAATGAAAAAACTGCTTATTGCCCTGATGGCGACGACGGCCGCATTGTCGCTGGCGGCCTCAGCCGAGGCGGCGGACAAGCTGAAGGCGTGCTGGGTCTACACCGGCCCGATCGGCGATTTCGGCTACTCCTACCAGCACGACCAAGGCCGCCTCGAGGTGGAAAAGGCACTCGGCGACAAGGTCGAGACCGCCTATCTCGAAAACGTCTCCGAAGGCCCCGATGCCGACCGCGCCTTCGAGCGCCTGGCGCGCGAGGGATGCAAGATCATTTTCGGCACGTCCTTCGGCTTCATGGACCCGGAAGTGAAGATCGCCAAGAAATTCCCCAAGGTGATGTTCGAGCACGCCACCGGCTACAAGACGGCCGAAAATCTCGGCATCTACAATGCGCGTTTCTACGAAGGCCGCTACGTGCTTGGCCAGATCGCCGCCAAGCAATCGAAGTCGGGCGTCGCCGGCTACATCGTTTCCTTCCCGATCCCGGAAGTGGTGATGGGCATAAATTCCTTTATGCTCGGCGCACAGTCGATCAATCCGAACTTCAAGGCGAAGATCGTGTGGGTGAACTCCTGGTTCGATCCGGGCAAGGAGGCCGATGCTGCCAAGGCATTGTTCGACCAGGGCGCCGATATCATCGTCCAGCACACCGACTCGACCGCTGCCTTGCAGGTGGCGGAGGAGCGCAAGCTGCACGGCTTCGGGCAGTCCTCCGACATGATCAAGTTCGCGCCGCACGCGCAGCTGACCTCGCTGACCGACGAGTGGGGTCCCTACTACATCAGCCGCGTCCAGGCGGCGCTCGACGGCACCTGGAAGCCCGACAATGTCTGGCTCGGCATTAAGGACGGCGCCGTCAAGCTGGCGCCGTTCACCAACATGCCCGACGACGTCAAGGCGATGGCCGAAGCCACCACCAAGAAGATCGCCGACGGCTGGAACCCCTTCACCGGGCCGATCGCCAAGCAGGACGGCACACCTTGGCTGAAGGAGGGCGAGGTCGCCGACGACGCCACGTTGCTCGGCATGAATTTCTACGTGAAGGGCGTCGACGACAAGCTGCCGCAGTAGGTGGTCGGAAACATATCGAACGAAAGGGCGCCACGCGGCGCCCTTTTCATTTTGGACGGAATATCAGACTGCTGAGCCGTAAAGGTCGTAAGCGTCGGCGCGCTCGATCTTAATCGTGACGATGTCGCCGGCGCGCAGTGGCCGCCGCGACTGGATATGGACCGAACCGTCGATTTCGGGCGCGTCGTATTTGGTCCGGCCCTTGGCCGAATTGCCATGCGCCTCGTCGATCAGGACCGGCAGGCGCTTGCCAATTTTCTTGGTTAGCTGCGTTGCCGAAATCTTCTGCTGGCGCTGCATGAAGCGGTGCCAGCGGGCTTCCTTGATCTCCTGCGGCACTTGCTCGAGGCCGAGCTCGTTGGAGCGGGCGCCTCTGACCGGCTCGTATTTGAAACAGCCGGCGCGGTCGATCTTGGCCTCGTCCAGCCAGTCGAGCAGCATCTCGAAATCGTCATCCGTCTCGCCGGGGAAGCCGACGATGAAGGTGGAGCGGATGGCAAGGTCCGGGCAGATGTCGCGCCAGCCGCGAATACGCTCGAGCGTCTTTTCGCCATGAGCGGGCCGGCGCATGTTCTTCAGCACCTGCGGCGAGGCGTGCTGGAACGGAATGTCGAGATAGGGAACGATCTTGCCTTCGGCCATCAGTGGGATGACGTCTGCGACATGCGGGTAGGGATAGACATAGTGCATGCGCACCCAGACACCGAGCTTGCCCAGTTCTTCCGATAGATCGAGGAATTTCGCCCGCACTTCGCGATCGCCGAACATGCTGGTCTGGTATTTGATATCGATGCCGTAGGCGCTGGTATCCTGCGAGATGACGAGGATCTCCTTGACCCCGGCCTTGGCCAGCTTCTCGGCTTCGCGCAACACGTCGGCCGCCGGCCGCGATACGAGGTCGCCACGCAGCGCCGGGATGATGCAGAAGGTGCAGCGGTTGTTGCAGCCTTCCGAAATCTTGAGATACGCATAGTGGCGCGGCGTGAGCTTGACCCCTTGCGGCGGCAAAAGGTCGATGTGGGGATCATGGCTCGGGGGGGCAGCCTCATGCACCGCCGCCATCACGCTTTCATAAGCTTGTGGTCCGGTGATGGCGAGGACGTTCGGATGTCTTTCACGGATGACGTCCGGCTCGGCGCCGAGGCAGCCGGTGACGATAACTTTGCCATTCTCCGAAAGTGCGGAGCCGATGGCGTTGAGCGATTCATCGCGAGCCGAATCGAGGAAGCCACAGGTGTTGACGACGACCAGGTCGGCGCCGTCGTGCTTGCGGGCGATCTCGTAGCCTTCGGCGCGCAGGCGGGTGATAATGCGCTCCGAATCCACAAGGGCTTTCGGGCATCCAAGGCTGACGAAACTGACGCGAGGGGCGGACATCTAAGCTTTTCCGGATTTTCAGGAGTGGCGGCGCAGTATCACACTTGTCGCGGCATTGGTATGGGCAGCGGCTGCGGCGAAACGCAACCGCCAGCGTCGCCGAAGGCTCGCCGAAGCTGAAAGGCCGACCGATGAGAATTCGAGTCGGCGTGTCAGCTCACCGCACTGCTGACATGCGGCAAGACTTCCACCGCGCCCCGGTAGATCATATCGAGTGCGACATAGAAGATGATCAAAAGGCCGATATAGGCGATCCAGCGATGGCGGTGCAGCAGCTTGGCGATGAAGCTCGCGGCAAGGCCCATCAGCGCGATCGACAGGACGAGGCCTATCACCAGCACCTGGAAGTGATCGCGCGCCGCGCCGGCGACCGCCAGTACGTTGTCGAGCGACATCGACACGTCGGCGATGACGATCTGCAATGCCGCCTGACCCAAGGTCTTCTTGCGCGCCTTGCCGGCCACCATATCATCCCTGTTGATATCGGAATTGGACAGCGCTTCGGTCGCCTCCACCTCGTCGGCATACGACGTGCGCAGCTCGCGATACATCTTCCAGCACACCCACAGCAGCAAGATGCCGCCGGCCAGCAGCAGGCCGACAATCTGTAACAGGGTGACGGTGATCGCAGCAAAACCGATACGCAGCACCGTCGCCGCCACCACGCCGATGAGGATCGCTCTCTTGCGCTGCTCGACCGGCAAGCCCGCCGCGGCCAAGCCGATGACGATGGCGTTATCGCCTGCAAGCACGAGGTCGATGGCGATGACCTGGAGCAGGGCAGAGAAGCCCGCGGCAGTGAAAATTTCCATCGACTGGAAGTTCCTTGCTGGTTGGCCAACTGTTCGCGTCGAATGCCTGGAGGGCCTAACGTGTATGGTTCCCGCGCGTCAAGGGACTGGTTGGAACAAGGTCGGCAATATACAGAGTTTGCGACGATCGGCCCGAAACACCGGCAAAATGCGGCCACAGGTCGCGAATGCCTAGTTATAGAGGTTGTATTTGGGCCAGTCGCTTTCCGGAATTTCATCACCGATCCGGTAGCGCAGCTGCAGGACTTCCATATGGTCCGGCGCTGTCTCGCATTTGAATTTCAGCCGGTACCATTGTCCCTTGCTGCGAAACGCAGCACCCGGGCTCTTGATCGCATCGGCGCCCATTTCGGGCGTCGCAAAAGCGTAGGCGACGACACGATCGGCTTTGTATTTGTGGTCGTCGCGGGTAATCCGGTCGAGAATTTCGGCGTCGCATCGCTGCTCCAGCCGGGTTTGCGGATCGAGTTTCAGCAGGCCGGCGCGCAATGCGCTGTCCATTGCGCTGGCCGGCCAAGCCACTATCGTCCATGCGAGGACCGCAGAAAATAGTTTATTCATAGGCGGGAGAAGCACCATATTCGGACGGAGAAATCAACCCGACGAAGCGCGGCTGCGCGGCGGGTGACAGTCTTCGCTTTGTGGCAGGTTGTTGATTACGCAATAGTATCACCGGTACTTTGGTATCGTTGCCACGATCAGCACCTGTCGCATTTCAGCGACGCGAGAGGTGGTGCGCTGCATGGGGCAGAGCGGCGGTTCTCCCCGAAGCGGACCGGCCTGTTAGACCCAGGCAGTCGAGAATCCGACGAGCGGAAAACTCGACGTCATGCCTGCAGGATTGAAGAAATTGGCCGGATATGGCGGAGGGAGTGGGATTCGAACCCACGGTGGGCTTGCACCCACGCCGGTTTTCAAGACCGGTGCCTTAAACCGCTCGGCCATCCCTCCAAGGTGATTTTTCAATCACTTAGGATATCGCGAGAGGAGCGGGTTCGAGCTGTCGGTACCGGATTGGCACCAGGACGTTCCCCGACCGGTTCGCGCTCCATTCCTGTAAAGCCGCATTCAACGCCAAGTCAACCGTGGCGGCCGCACCTTTCGGCGCGATCCAGGACGGTGAGCAGCGTCATGGCGAGCTGTGTTTGTGCTGAGTGTGGAAAATCGTTTTTAAAACCCGCACGGACTATTAATCGTTGAGCGCTGATATGTGGAGCGCATTAGGCACATGTAAGTAAATCGTATTCTGGAGTTGATTTTGGCCGTACTTGGCGCTCTCCCGCCCGGTCTTCGCTGTAGACCAATCCGCGAAACCGACTGGGAGGGAGTGGTTGATTGCCTGTGCAGGGGCTTTCCGGCGCGTAACCGGAGTTACTGGATACACGCTCTGACCCGTTTGTCGCAGCGTCCTGCGGTTGCCGAGTTCCCACGATATGGCTTTGTTTTGGAGCATGCCGGTCGGATCGTCGGCGTTGTGCTCACCCTTTATGCTCGCTACCAGGGGCCAGAGGGCGACGAAATCCGCTGCAATCTTTCAAGCTGGTCAGTCGATGCAGAATTCCGTCCTTATGGCGCCATGTTGGTTGTGGCGGTTCTCAAGCGGAAGGACGTGACCTACACGAACATTTCGCCGGCACAAGCGACATTGAAAGCCAACCGGGCGCTAGGCTTTCGGCTCTTCTCCAGCGGACAATTTACCTTCTTGCCGGCTTTAAGTTTGACGCAGCGGTCATGTCGCGTAGTCGAAGTGCGTCCCGATCTCCCGGAATTGGCGATGCTGCCCGAGAGTGAGAGGTACATACTCTCGGAACACGCCGCGCTGGGCTGCCTGTCGTTGATCTGCATTTGCGACGGAGCAGCGTTCCCCCTGGTATTGATGCCGCGCCGAATGTTGCACGGTGTTATCCAGTGCCATCAGGTCATCTATTGCCGCTCGCTTGCGGATTTGAGCCGCTGCGCCGGTGCGATGGGGCGCTTTCTCTTGCGAAGCGGAATCCTGGTTTGCTTTGTCGACGCCAAGGAGCCGATTCCAGGTTTGGTGGGATGGTACCGGCCCAACAAGGGGCTGAAATACTTCAAAGGTCCCAGACCACCCGCACCTGGAGATCTGACGTTCACCGAACTTGTGATATTCGGTCCCTGAATCTGCGCTCGCAGACACGCCAAGCCAGGGGCAAAGTGCGCCACGAACGGCGTTTCTGATCGATAAGCGATGATTTTCATGCCGATCAGCGAGGCGGTCCGTGCCACAATCTCGCCCGGTTCCGACCACAATCGGTTAATACGGTGATAAACAATTCCTGCGCACAAAAAGGATTGGGGTAGGGCGTCGCCGGCGTTTCTGGAGTGGGTGCTTTGGCATCGCTGACGTTCATGCTGCGGTGCCTTCGTCGATGCTATAGGGGATAATCAAAATATGCAGACCACGGCGCGCCCGCGTCTTCGTCGCGCTTCCGCTTTCGCGCTGTTTGCCTTGTCGGCAGCCTTTCTTGCAGCATGTGCCGGGCCGCAGCAAAAGGCGATGGTCAACAAGAAACCTCGCTCCAAGGAATATTTTTCCGAAGCCGAATACGGCGTGAAAGCCAGCCCGCGCGTCATGTTCAAGACGTCTCGCGGACGCGACCAGCTCGGCAAGCCCTATCAGGTGCGCGGCAAGTGGTATTATCCGAAGGAAGACAAACGTTACGCCAAGGTTGGCCTCGCATCCTGGTACGGTGAGGCCTTCCACGGCCGGTTGACCGCCAACGGCGAAGTCTACGACATGGCAGATCTGACGGCGGCGCATCCGACCATGCCGCTGCCGAGCTATGCGCGGGTCACCAACATGAAGACCGGCAGCTCGGTGATCGTGCGCGTCAACGACCGCGGACCCTATCATGATGGACGCATCATCGATGTGTCGAAGCGCGCTGCTGAAATGCTCGATTATGCCAACATCGGTACGGCCGAGGTGAAGGTCGAATATGTCGGCCGTGCGCCGCTCGAAGGCAATGACGGGCAGTATCTTGTGGCTTCGTATCGTCCAGGCAACAGGGCGCCGGATCCGTCGGACGGCCTGCCCAGCGGTGTCATGGTCGCGATGAATGGGCCGTCGCCAAGCCTGCCGGTGAGCGCTGCTGCCGTGCCGTTCCCCGGTCAGCTGACGAATTCCGGGCAGGGATCCGATGCAGGGCCTGTCATGGCAGTGCAAGCATCTGCTTTGGGAGACATTGTACTGCCCGATTTCGGCCCGATCGCGCCGGAGCGCCCGGAGATCAACCTGCCGGCGCAATCGCCGTTCACCGTGGCGTCGCTGTCTTACGCGGACGAGCGCGTGCAACGCGCCTCCAACGCGTTTGCCGAGCTGGATGGCGCCGGCATGTCGCCCGCCGAAATTCTTCAATCGTGGAAGCGGCAAGCTCCTCCAACCGGGTCGCCCACGGACTATGTCGCGGCGGGTTCGTTCGAGAATGCCGCCGAAGCGGAGCGTGTGGCGGCCCAGCTTTCCAGCTTCGGCAAGACCGAGATCCAGCGCTCGGAACTTGAAGGCAAGGACTGGTACTCGGTCAACCTCTTTGCCGACGGTCGTGGCAGCCTGGACGAGATGCTGCAGGCAGCGTGGTCGCATGGTGCGCCGGATGCGCTTGCTGTACGCAACTGAGCTCGGGGCTGCCTGGTTTTTTCGCGCGCGATTGATCCGCCAGGCAAAAGCCTGATAGCTTCTGCCAACTTGCAAAAGCGCCGGCTCACTGGTCGAACCTGATGAAATCTTTTCACCCTTTCACCGGGCTTATGGCGCTCGGCCTGCTGCTGCTCTCGCTTGCGCCGGCCTCAGCACAGCTTTTCGAGACCAAGGCCGCGCAGGCCTTCATGATCGATGCCGAAACCGGAACCGTGCTGTTTTCCAAGGACGCCGACAGGTTGATTCCGCCGGCCTCGCTGGCCAAGCTGATGACGATGGAAGTGGTTTTCGACGCCATCAAATCAGGGCGCATGACGCTCGATGATACCTTCGTGGTGAGCGAGAACGCCTGGCGCAAAGGCGGCGCTCCTTCGGGGACATCGACCATGTTCGCCAAGCTCAAGTCGACGATCCGGCTGGAAGACCTGATCCAGGGCGTGACCGTGCAGGCGGCCAATGACGGCTGTATCGTCATTGCTGAAGGGATGGCCGGGTCCGAAGCAAACTTCGCAGCGCAGATGACCGGGCGTGCCCGCCAGATCGGCTTGCAGAAATCGACTTTCGTCAATTCCACCGGTCTGCCGGCCGATGAGCAGCAAACGAGCGTTCGCGAACTTGCGCTTCTGGCGCTGCATATCTGGCGCAACTACCCGGATCTCTACCGCTATTACGGCCAGAAGGATTTTACCTGGAACAAGATTTCCCAGAGGAACCGCAATCCGCTACTGGCCATGGACATAGGCGCCGACGGGCTCGCGGTCGGTGCCAGCGAGCAATCCGGGTTCGGCATTGTCGGCTCGGTCAGCCACAACGGCACAAGGGTGATCGCGGCGATGAGCGGCCTGGCAAACGACCGTGAGCGTGCTGAGGAAGCGCGAAAGCTGCTCGACTGGGGCGTTCGCTCCTTCGAGAAGACTGAAGTATTCGCCAAGGACGAAGTGGTTGGCGAAGCCCAGGTCTTTGGCGGCGCCAAGTCCGGTGTCGCGTTAAAGGCAAAAGGACCGGTGCAGATCTTCCTGCCGATCACCAACCGCGACAAGCTCACCGCCAGGATCGTCTATGACGGACCGGTGGCAGCGCCGGTGGAGGAGGGGCAGCCGGTGGGTACGCTGCGCGTCTGGATCGGCGATACGCTGAGCCAGGAGACGCCGCTGTTTGCCGCCGAGTCGATCGGTGTCGGTTCGCTGCCGCAGCGCGCGCTCGACGCCGCCAAGGAACTGGCCGTCGGCTGGCTGCGTTAGCACCGTCGCGGTGGACCTTTTTTCCCGCCGGGACTATACGGTCCCCGAAGTATGGACAAAGGCTTTGGCGCGCGGATTTTTCATCACTTTTGAAGGCGGCGAAGGAGCAGGCAAGTCGACGCAGATCGAGCGGCTGGCAAAGAAGATGCGCGCCAAGAAATACGATGTGCTGGTGACACGTGAGCCGGGTGGCTCGCCGGGCGCGGAGGCGGTCAGGCATGTCCTGCTTTCAGGCGCAGCCGAGCCGTTCGGCCCCAAGATGGAAGCGCTGCTTTTCGCCGCTGCGCGTTCCGACCATGTCGAACAGGTCATCCGGCCGGCAGTCGAGCGCGGTTCGGTCGTGCTTTGCGATCGTTTCATGGATTCCTCGCGCGTCTACCAGGGCGTGACCGGCGGCCTCGACCCGGCATTCATGGACGCATTGGAGAAGGTCGCCATCAACGGCATGGTGCCGGACATGACACTGATCTTCGACATCGACCCCGCCGAGGGCCTGAGGCGCGCTACCGCCCGGCGGGGCAGCAGTGACGGACCGGACCGCTTCGAGAAAGAAACATTGGCCATCCACCAACGCCGGCGCGAGGCGTTTCTCGCGATCGCCTCAGCTGAACCCGAACGCTGCGTTGTCGTCGATGCCTCAGCCGACCTAGATGCGGTGGAGGATGTCGTTACCGCCGCGGTGTTCGCGGCTCTCGAGAGGATGATGCCGGCACAAAGAAGGCAGGCGGCGCCAGCATGATTTTCGAACGCATCGCGCCCGAACAGCACGATACGCTGGACGGGGTGCCCGAGCCATCCGAGACGCCGCGTCTTGTCGGTCACCTGCAGGCGGCCAACATGCTCGCCACCGCTTACCGCTCGGGAAAGCTGCCGCACGCACTGATCTTTGCCGGACCGGTTGGCATCGGCAAGGCGACGCTGGCCTTTCACCTGGCGCATCATCTGTTGAAGCACCCGGCCTTCGAGCGGGCGCCGGAAAGCCTTGCCGTTCCAGATCCGGCTTCGTCGCTGTTTCGACAGATCGCCACCGGCGCGCATCCTTCGGTGCTGCATCTTACACGCCCGGCGAACGACAAGACCAAGAGCTTCAAGACAGTGGTCACGGTCGACGAAATCCGCAAGGTCAGCCGTTTTCTGTCGCTAACCTCGCACGACGGCAGCTACCGGGTGGTTATCGTCGATCCCGCCGACGACATGAACACCAATGCTGCCAATGCCTTGCTGAAGAATCTTGAAGAGCCACCCGCGCGCACCTTGTTCATCCTCATCGTCCATGCGCCGGGCAGTCTGCTGCCGACGATCCGGTCGCGCTGCCAGATGGTGCGGTTGGCGCCGCTCGATGCCGAGAACTTGATGACGGTTCTGGAAGGCATCGAGCCGCCGCCACCGGAGGATCCTGGGGCGCGCGCGGCGCTGGCGGAGCGGGCAGGGGGCAGCGCGCGCAATGCGATCCTGTTGACGCAGTATGGAGGGCTCGAAATCGCCGCCACCCTCGACGCCCTGGTCATGTCCAAGAAGATAGATGTCGCAGGCGCCTACCGTCTTGCCGAGGCGGTCGCCGGCCGCGACCAGGCAATCCCGTTCGAGATATTCAATCGCCGCGCGCTTGATCTGCTGTCGGCCGGCGCCAGCCAGGCCGCGCTCGCCGGCGATCTCGCGCGGGCCAAAACGCTGTCGGATACTTGGCACGAGGCTTTGAACGCTATATCTGAAACCGAGACCTACAATCTCGACAAAAAGCAGCACGCCCTGACCATGATCGACCGCCTGAATTCTGCAATGCGAATGTGACGGCCGCTGGCGTGGCTTTGAAGCCCCTGAGTATTGATCCCAATCAATCGCAGGAACTTCGAAGCCACCACATTGGCGTCGGATGGCAATTGCCGTTTCGATGCGATATCTCACCGCGACATCTTTCATTCAGACATTCATGACGGCTCATCCATGGCACGCGAAAAATACTACGTCACGACGGCTATTTCCTATCCGAACGGCAAACCGCATATCGGCCATGCCTACGAGTTGATTGCCACCGACGCGCTGGCCCGCTTCCAGCGGCTCGACGGTAAGGACGTGCTCTTTCTCACCGGCACCGACGAGCACGGCATAAAGATGCTGCAGACGGCGAAGAGAGAAGGTATTTCAGCGCGCGAGCTGGCAGACCGCAACTCGGCCGATTTCGAGCGCATGGCCGTCGCGCTCGATGCCTCCAACGACGATTTCATCCGCACCACGGAAAAGCGGCACTACAAGGCCTCGCAGGCGATCTGGAAGGCGATGGCCGCCAATGGCGACGTCTATAAGGGCGGCTATGCCGGCTGGTACTCGGTGCGTGACGAAGCCTATTACGGCGAAGAAGAGACCGAGGTGCGTGCCGACAATGTCCGCTATGGGCCGCAGGGGACGCCGGTCGAATGGGTCGAGGAAGAGAGCTACTTCTTCCGGCTGTCGGCTTATCAGGACAGGCTCCTTGCACTTTACGAAAACCAGCCCGATTTCGTCGGTCCTGCCGAGAGGCGCAATGAGGTGATGAGCTTCGTCAGGTCCGGCCTGAAGGACCTATCGATCTCGCGCACCACGTTCGACTGGGGCATCCCGGTGCCGGGCGACGAGAAGCATGTGATGTATGTCTGGGTCGACGCCTTGACCAACTACATCACCGCCGCCGGCTATCCGGATCCGGCCAATGAGAGATGGTCGTTCTGGCCGGCAAACGCGCACGTCATCGGCAAGGACATCGTCCGCTTCCACGCGGTCTACTGGCCGGCTTTCCTGATGTCGGCTGGCATCGAATTGCCGAAGCGCGTGTTCGCGCATGGTTTTTTGTTCAACCGCGGCGAGAAAATGTCGAAGTCGGTCGGCAACGTCATCGACCCGTTCGCGATGATCGAGCACTACGGCCTCGACCAGGTGCGCTATTTCTTGCTGCGCGAAGTGCCGTTCGGCCAGGACGGCAGCTACAGCCATGATGCGATCGTCAACCGCACCAATGCCGACCTTGCCAATGGCCTCGGCAACCTGGCGCAGCGCTCGCTGAAGATGGTCGCCAAGAACTGCAGCGGCGCGGTGCCAAAGCGCGGCGAACTGACCGAAGCCGACAGCGCCATCCTCGACCAAGCGGTGGGGGCACTCGCCGTCGCGCGAAAGGCGATGGCGGATCAGGGCATCCATTTGGCGCTGGCGGCGATCTTCGGAGTGGTGGCCGAAGCTGACCGCTATTTCGCCTCTCAGCAACCCTGGGCGCTAAGCAAAAGCGATCCAGAGCGTATGAAGACAGTTCTGTGGACGACGATCGAAGTCGTCCGGCGCGTGACGCTGCTCTGCCAGCCCTTTGTTCCGGGGTCGGCTGCTAAGCTGCTCGACCTGCTGGCGGTGCCGGCAGACAACCGTGACTTTGCGCATGTCCACGCCGACTATGCGCTGGTGCCCGGCACGGCATTGCCCGCGCCGGAGGCGGTCTTTCCGCGTTACGAAAAGCAGGACGCGAACGCCTGATGCTGGTCGACAGTCACTGCCACCTCGACTTTCCGGATTTCGCCGAAGAGCGGACGGCCATTGTCGCCCGCGCCCTAGCGGCCGGCATCGGCCGAATGGTGACGATCTCGACGAGGGTGAAGCGATTTAACCAAGTGCTTGAGATTGCAGAGACTTTCGATGAGGTCTATTGCTCGGTCGGCACCCATCCGCATAATTCGGCCGAAGAGCTTGATGTCACTGTCGATGATCTGGTGCGGCTCTCTGCTCATCGCAAAGTGGTGGCGATTGGCGAGGCCGGACTCGACTATTTCTACGATCATGCGCCGCGCGACGCACAGGCGCAGGGCTTTCGCACCCACATCGCCGCGGCGCGCGTGACCGGTCTGCCGCTGGTCATCCATTCGCGCGACGCCGACGACGACATGGCTGATATCCTCGAAGAAGAAACGGGGAAGGGCGCCTTCCCCTTCATCCTGCACTGTTTTTCGTCGGGGCGCCGGCTGGCCGAGATCGGCGTGGCGCTCGGCGGCTACGTCTCGTTTTCCGGCATCCTGACCTTCAAGAACTCCGCCGAGCTGCGCGCCGTCGCCGCCGATGTGCCGCGCGACCGTCTGCTGCTCGAAACCGACGCGCCATACCTTGCGCCAATCCCGTTTCGCGGTAAGCGTAATGAGCCCGCCTATGTCGCGCATACAGCCAAGGTGCTGGCCGAGACGATCGGCTTCAGCGAGGCCGAGATCGCTAATATCACCACGGATAATTTCTTCCGGCTGTTTAGGAAAATGCCGCGCCCGAGCGCGCCGGGCGCCTGACGCATGAGCGACCGGTTACGTCTTACCGTCCTCGGCTGCGGCTCATCGCCGGGCACGCCACGCATCACCGGCGACTGGGGCAATTGCGATCCCGCGGACCCCCGGAACCGGCGCACGCGCACCGCAGCGCTCGTCGAGCGGATCGCGGCGAGTGGCGCCCGGACCACGGTCGTCATCGACACCGGCCCGGATTTCCGCGAGCAGATGCTGCTGGCATCGGTCAAGCGCATCGATGCGGTGGTCTATACACATCCGCATGCCGACCATATCCACGGCATCGACGATTTGCGCGGCTTCGTGCTCGAGCAGCGCCACCGGATCGACATCCATGCGGATCAGGCTACCATGCTGCGCCTACGCGAGGCGTTCCGCTACTGTTTCGAAACACCGAAAGGCAGTTCGTATCCGCCGATCGTCAACGCCCATATCATCGACCACCACAGGCCGGTGGTGATCGCAGGCGAGGGCGGCGCCCTCACCCTCGAACCGCTGCTGCAGCTCCATGGCGACATCACCTCGCTGGGTTTCCGCATCGGCGGGCTGGCCTATTGCCCTGACGTCAGCGACTTTCCGGAGGCGACCGCCAAGCGTTTGCGCGGGCTGGACATGCTGGTCATCGACGCGCTGCAATACACCATCCATCCGAGCCATCTGTCGCTTGGCCAGGCGCTTGGCTGGATCGAAAGACTGGCGCCGAAGAACGCGGTGCTGACGCATATGCATGTGCCACTCGACTACGCTACGGTAATGGCCGAGACGCCGGCCAACGTCGAGCCTGCTTATGACGGCATGACGATCGAAATCCCTTACGAATCAGCGTGAAAGACTAAGTTTTTACGGCCTGGGTTCCCGAGTTGGATCTCGCGAGGTGCTATCTTCACGTCACATCCAATCGGCCATGCCAGTTCCATAATCTATCTTATGCGACTACGCCTTGTAGCAGCTAAGTTAAAATGTCCGGATCTGGCAAAGTAGGAATGTCGCTCCTGCCTTGCCAATCTGCCCGCATTTGAGAGCGCGGGAGATTGCAGATTGGGA
>NZ_JAMYPX010000052.1:0-25015 GCF_040320585.1 Mesorhizobium sp. M0663 | reverse complement strand
CGCCGACCGCGAAGAGAAGCGAGTGACCCGCGGGGCGACATGGTCCGGAAAAAAGACAGGAAACGCTTGACCTCACCGACCCCAATCAGAGAAGCCTGCTAGACCAATCGACAATCATCGGCTCCAGATGATTGCGGCGGCGAGAGACATGAAACATAGCGGATGGTCTGCAATCGAAGCGTGTGCGAAGCGCCGGAAGTGTTCAGCTTGTTGAAGTATCGTTCGACGAGATAGCGCCGCTTATAGACCTATGCGCTGAACGGGAAGCTGCCTGCCCGGGTTTCCTCGACGGGATGTCGCCCATGTCTTGCGTTCTGCCGCCAGCACTCGAATGACATTGCTGTCGTTGGCGCAGTCCGCGAGCAGGATCGCATCGGGCTGGAGAGCGTGCTGGCAAACGCGGAAGGAGCTGTCGATCATGATGATCTCGCGTCATATTGGCGGTCGTCAAGCTGTATTCAATTTTCTTGTTTGCAGAATCCGATTGATGCGTTTTCATCAACCCGAGCACTCTTTTGAAGCGCGTTTTGCGTGTGCAGCGTCTTTTTGATCGCATTCTATGCGCAGAGACTGCGATTACTTCTGCGCGGCCAACTTGCACGTCTGGGCGGAACAAATTGGCTTAAGTCTGCCGGTGTGGACAGGCTGGGAATTTATATCGCGTCCGAGTTAGGGGAACTGTACCGACACTCTACGTGACGACCTGCGAAGGCTGAAGCGCCTTCAACGCGGGGCTGCAGGATGACCGGGTGCCTGGACCGGCCAACCCAACACGGATTGAAGGATTGAGAAATGACACTTGCAGCAACCGAACCCACAATGGATTTGCCGGTCGTCGAGGAGCGTCACCGAGACCGCCGGCAATACCCCAACGGTGTGGCTTTCATGGACGGACAGTATCTGCCGATGTCCGAAGCCAAGATTTCCGTTCTGGACTGGGGGTTTCTACACTCCGACGTTACTTACGATACCGTCCACGTATGGGACGGTCGGTTCTTTAGGCTCGACCAGCACCTCGACCGCTTCTTCCAGAGCATGAAGCGGCTGCGCATGAAACTGCCCTATGATCGGGCCGAGATTGCGGCAATCCTTGCGAACTGTGTCTCCCTATCGGGACATAACTCCGCTTATGTTGACATGATCTGCACGCGTGGTGCATCGTCAACTTTTAGCCGTGACCCTCGCGAAGCCGAGAACCGCTTCATCGCTTTCGCGTTGCCATTCGGGTCGGTCGCTAACAAGGAGCAACTCGAGCGCGGCCTGCACATCGCAATTAGCGACACTGTGCGCATTCCCCCGACCTCGATTGACCCGGCGATCAAGAATTGCCACTGGCTGGACCTTGTGCAGGGGTCGTTCGAGGCATACGATTATGGCGCGGAAACAGCGTTAATCGTCGATACTAACGGCAACATTGCTGAGGGGCCCGGCTTCAATGTGTTCGCCGTCAAGGATGGCCGTCTCAGGACCCCGGCACACAGCGTCCTACCCGGCATAACGCGCCAGACTGTTTTCGACCTCTGCAGTGAACTTGGCATGTCCGCCATGGCCGACGATATCGGGCCCGGCGAGATTAAAGCTGCGGACGAGGTGTTCATCACCTCCACCGCCGGCGGGATCATGCCGGTGACGCGAATCGATGCCGCATTGATCGGAGACGGAAAAGTCGGATCTGTCACACGGGAATTGACTAGCCTTTATTGGAAGAAGCACGCCGATCCTAGCTGGTCTACTTTAGTTTCCGCCTTAGTTTAATGCAAGATTTTCACACGTTGCTGATGCCGGCTCCTCTCCGCCTCAGGGAGGCAAACAAAAGTCGATCAACGCAGATGAACTGCTAGGAAGAAAAACAGGTAGTTTCTTCCATGGTCTTTAGAGAGCGTCGCAGGGGCGGGTCACTGGTTGCAACGATGGGACGTGGGCCGGCCCGTGCATGGGACGAAACGACATCTGTGCCGTATCAGTCGCTGCCGTCTCTGCCAGATTATCGCGCTATAGCAACGCTTCCTCGAAGGGCTTCAGGCCGAATTGCGCTCCGACGCATACCGACCTAGATAACAGCGCCGTCGAAGCACGTATCGCCCTCCCAAGGCGCATGGCCCGGCACGGAGCTCAGTCTCCGGCCGGGCCTTCAACCCTGAATGGCTGCGCATTGGCCGGCCCGTCTTGGCTCCTTTGTGAGGGGCCAGAACTCACTGCAGTTTAGCTATGCAAAATGCTTTTCATAGATTTGTAGAGCAGATCGCAGACAGCGCTGACGCGACGGACCTGCGCAACGCTCTGGGCGAGATTGCCTCTTCGCTCGACTTGCCGTCTTTTGCCTATCTTTTCCCTTCGCCTGGCAAGGGCCGCAAGGTGCGCCTGATTTCCACCTACCCTCAATCCTGGACATCTCACTACCTTCACAGTCGGTATGAAAAGATTGACCCGGTTATCCATCAGGCGCGTGGTGGTCAGGAACCATTCAACTGGGATGCGCACGGTGCTGATCTCGAATTATCGACGCAGCAGCGACAATTGATGGATGAGGCGACGCAATTCGGCATTCGCTGCGGCTTCACGATCCCGATCCATGACAGCGGCGGCCTGTTTGCAGCACTGACCTTCGCCTCCGATGAGAGGCAACCACTGTTCTTCCGCGTGATCGACCGATATGACCGCGCGCTCGAGCTCATCGCGATCTTCTTCCATCTTCATGCCTGTCGCAAGCTGGCCGACGGCAGGATCGTGGATGGCGTTACCCTATCGCGAAGGGAAATCGAGTGTCTGAAGTGGGCGGCTCGCGGAAAGACTGCGTGGGAGATCGGCCGCATCTTGGGAATCAGTCGGCACACCGCAGCCTATCATCGGGATAACGCTAGGAAGAAGCTTGGCGTGAAGACGGCTATTCAGGCAGCTGTTCGGCTTGCACTATCCCGGCCATCTTTCTTCACCTGATCTCCGAAACCTGGGCACATACACAGGTTGTATCAACTCCGGCCTTTGCCTTCAATCGCAGGTGTTATCCATGCGAGGGAGAAAGGCCATCATGATGCAGTTGATCACGCCGGATTGCTACGCTGAGTTCAGCGACGAGCTCGAGCAGATGCACCGCTTGCGGTATCGCGTCTTCAGGGATCGACTTGATTGGGACGTTTCGTTCAGCGGCGGCTATGAGGTCGATCCGTTCGACGCGCTTCGTCCCCACTACCTGTTGCTGCGTGCGCCCACCGGGCGCATCGACGGTTGCGTGCGCCTGTTGCCGACCACCGGACCGACGATGCTGCGCGACAGCTTCTGCGCTCTCCTTGCAGACCGTTCGGCGCCGGAAGATCCGCGGGTTTGGGAAAGCAGCCGTTTTGCGCTTGATCTGCCGCCTTCCGCGCCGAAACAGGCGGGTATCGCTGTTGGCACCTACGAGCTGTTTGCCGGGATGGTCGAGTTTGGGTTGTCACGTGGTCTGCGCAGCATCGTTACCGTAACGGATCTGCGCATAGAGCGGATCTTGCGTCGCGCCGGCTGGCCACTCGAACGGCTGTCCGATCCGCAAACAATAGGCAACACACGCGCCGTTGCCGGATATCTCGACGTCTCAACAGAGAGCTTGGAAGCCCTCCATCGCAATGGCGGACTCAAGGGCCCGGTACTGTGGACACCGGTCATGAAGATCGCCTGAGCCTGGAATCCAACCCTTTCTGGAAATGATGAAATGGACGAAACAAGACCTGGCCCTGCCTGGCCGGACAGGCAAGATGATGGTGACTATGGCTATGTCGAGCAGCTCACCAGCCGAGGCTGGGCCTGGGAATTCCTCAGGCGCAATCCGGACTTCCAGAAGGATCTGGCGAACGCGCTACGCGGTGCCGAATGCACGAACGCCCGGTCCGTGGACATTATCAGCCTGCCTTCGAACACTGTTGATCTCTCGCGGTGGGGCCTTTTGTTTTGCAAGCTCAAAAGAAACTGATGCGGCCGTCTTTTGGTGCCCCTGCCAATGTCCGCATGTTTTGCCGGTTGCTGCCGAAATGGCGGCGCGGCCGCGCGGGGTCGACGTGCTCGATCTCGCCGCGCACTCCTGCCGCATCTCCATACTCGTCACGCGGCATGGGCATCAGCACGTCCTTGTCGAGGACAATGGCAGGAGCTTCCAGTTGGCTGCTTCAGGCGTCAGCATCCTCGAACCTGTACGATTGACATCCTCCGTCCTCTGGTCGCCAGAGGAACTGAAGCAACGCCTGAACGCGCTGGAATGTCTGAACAGCCTCCGTTCGACCGGCAGGCTGCAACCAAGATTCTTTCCGACCGAGCCCCGTTGCTCGCGGTTGCGCCGAGTGTTGCGTGCGCTCGACGGCTCCATCGCTGGCGCACCACACCGCGAAATCGGCCTTGCCCTCTTCGGCAGAGCCCGCGTCGAGCAGGACTGGGCCGACCCCGGTGACCATCTTCGCGACAGCGTCCGCCGTGCAGTCAGACGCGGGCGCTCGCTTATGAACGGTGGGTATAAGCGGTTTCTTCTATAGCGATCGTCACTAGGCATCTTGGCCAGAGAACAGCTCTTTGTACCCCGCGATCACCAGCCAGTGGGCGCGCGCGAGATGGCTGCGAACCGCCTTTTGGGCGCGAGCCGGCTCTTGCACTGGATCGATGCCCAATATCGCCTGCGCCATCTCTTCTTCGCTGGCATTGCCGGCGCATGCGTCTAAAAGCTTCAAATATATCGTGAAGTGCGCATCGTCGTAAGCCGTCAGGCTCTCCGCCCATGGGACCTCGTCGGCAACAGCAGATTGGAACAATCTGTCTACCATTTCATGTCTCGCCTAAGACCTATTCCGCGCCCGCGCACGGCACAATATCCTAAAATGGGATAATCCGAAACTGGGATTAGTCGGTGAGCCGGTTCCTTCTTGGCCGGTTCGTCTGATGCCGAAATCCCTTCGATCAGCTCGCCAGCGCCGGCTGCTAAAACGGCTGATTGCGGCGCGCAAAACCAAAGGGGTCACCCAGACCCAGCTTGCTGATATGCTGGGCCGCCCACAATCCTTCGTGGCCAAGTACGAGGGTGGTGAACGTCGGCTGGACGTAATTGAGTTTCTCGACCTTACCGAGGCTCTCGATATCGATCCTTGCGAGCTTCTGGCACAAATGCGTCGCTCTCGTGACCTGTAGATCGCGTTGCGCTTGGTTTGGGTGCCAAACTTCACGATTTACCTCCTTGAGTTCACGGATCAGCGGGATTTGCCTCGCTAAAGTGATGCCGTGCAGCCGCTCCCCTTTGTTGTCTCTGATTTTTGTAGAGAATCCTCCGTGGTGAAATCCTCGACAATAGGGTGGCTTTTCGTGCATGGAAATCCGAGAGGTCTTTGCCCGCAATCTGCGTAGGCATGGCCAAAAAAGAAATTGTCGTAAGAAGCGCTGGCCCATGAGGCTGGCGTCGACGAGCATATGTCAGCGCAACTTGAGCGCTCGGTCTATGGCGCTAGCATTGATACGGTGGCAAAACTCGCCAGAGTGCTCGGAATCGAGCCGGCCGATTTACTCGACCCTCATTCTGAATAAATCTGGAAGCAGCGACGAAACCGCGGTTGAGGAGACTCGACCAGAAGGTTTTCCAGGCATTTCATGCTGCTGACAGGAGCACCCGCGCGCCTGGCGACGCGCACCAGGTGCTCGTGAACCGAGCCCGCTTTTCTTCGGCAAGCTCAGGCGGTCTCGGCCATTCGGCGTCGCCCCTTGGCGCGGGCAGCCCTTCGGGCTGTGACGGCCGCCGCCCTTGCGGGCGGCGCGGTTTGTCTGTTGGCCTTTCCCGGTGGCGCGGGGTGGGCGGCACTCCCTTCTTAGGCCCGCCGCGGCAGCCCGCAACCCTTCGCGTGCCGCTCAGGGTCCTCCTCTTCGTTCCGGTCCTTCGGATGCGGTCCGCCTCCCACGGCGGGCCTTTCCGGTCGCGACTCGCCGCCCACCCCGCTTCCGGGGAAAGGCGCGGCGATTGGCGAGCGGAGGATGAGACGATGCATGCAAACAGCAAGCGTTCCGCCAGCACAGAGGCTGGCGCAGGCAAGGTTGGGCGCCCGGGCGCAAGCCTCTATCAGGAGATCACCGACCGCATCATTGCCGAACTGGAGCCGGCACCGTGCCATGGGGTCAAGCCATCATGGGGCAGGGCAAAGGCAGTCCTTGGCCTGCCGAGGAATGCGTCCACGGGGCGCCAGCCACCGCTCCTGCAGCAAAAGAACAGCAGCTGTCGCATGGCTGAACAAGGCATCTTGTCGGCGTCGAGGGAGGTCCGTGCTCGCCTTACGCAGGCGCATAGCTATGACATGACGTCCGGGAGACTGATGCCGGGCAGTCCATCAACAATACCCAACAACCATCCTGATTCGAAGCGCATCTAAGCACGTCCATTTCAGGCGTTAGTCGAGGCCGCATTGACCAGGGGTACCTTCTTGGTCCGCTGGAGGAGGGCGGCCGCCCGTCGACAACGGCTTCTTCAAGTGTCGCCCGTGCAGGGACGACCGTAAAAAAGGGCGCACGAGGCGCCCTTATTTCCGATCGGCGATCAGCAGCCGCCTTCACCTTTCGTTGTTAGAACCGGTAGGTGACACCTGCGCCTATCAACCAGGGATCGAGCTCCGCCTTTCCCGTCAGCTTCGCGCCGTCGACCGTGACGTCGAAGTCTGGCTTGAGGAAAAGCTTTTTCACGTCGAAGTTGACGCCCCAGTGCTGATCCACCATGTAGTCGAATCCGACCTGCAGCGCGGTGCCGAACGTATTCTTAACCTTGAGAGCATCGGCACTGCCGGCACCCTGGTTATAGAAGATCGTGTAGTTCACGCCGGCGCCTACATAGGGCTTGAACGCGCCTAAATCGGTAAAATGATACTGCAATGTGAGCGTGGGCGGCAGCAGCCAAACCTTGCCGATATTGCCCAGCCCGCCGATCGTACCTTGGCCCCCGATGTTAGCATAGGTGGTGCCGAGTATGAGCTCGGCGGCGATGTTGTCCGTGAAGAAATAGGAGATATCGAGTTCCGGCGTCACGGTGTTCGAATACGAAAAATCGGAGCCGGGCACTGCATTGACGTAGCCCGAATCCTCAGTGACGACCCCCAACGCACGCAGGCGGATCTGCCAAGGGCTTGGCGCTTCCGTGACCGAGGCTCCCGCCTGCGGGACGCTCGCTTGCGCAAGGTCCGCCGCGACGGCCTGCTGTCCCATCACAATGAGGACAACGGCCGCTGTTACTCCCCGCGCCGCGCGCATTTGGTTTCTCGCCATGATATTCTCTCCTTGCTCTTCAGAAATGTGCACTGAATTACGAAAAATTTTGCTCGAATTGCTTGATATTGGCGGAGCGCTCATGCCCAGTTTGCTCGCGGCTGCGACCGCAGGTTCGGCGCGCATGATCATGAGATGATTTCTCCTCTTTCCGTGCCGCAGCGCGTTTTGCGGACTGCGCTGCAGGTGTCGTGCCAAATGAGAAAATCATTTCATAACAATGCGATCACCCTGATGGCGCTGTGTCTCATGTCCGACATCGTCGAAGATCCGACAACGAACGCAGCCGTGACCGCCTGATAGAACCTCCTGTGCCACTCGGTGGGCACTGCGGAATAAGCAGTGAAGCTCCACCGCGAAGCTTCCCGAGCTTCGGATCAACATCGGCGACGGGGCGATCGACGACCACTTCGTCCCCGGTATCGGGCGCGGCACAACCTGAAGACTCCGTGGCGGCGATCATCGAATAGCTGCGTTTACGATGGCTCCATCCTGGCCCACCGGTGGGCGCGCAAAAGACTGCTTTGCGGCCTCATCCTCCGCCTGGAGTGAGTTGCAGGGACCGAATGGCGTCGTGCTTTTGGACCGGCAGAGTGGTCATAACGCAATTCTCTTCCGGCTATCTTTACAGAGATTCGACAATCCAGTTGTGAAGGTCCCAGATCGCGCAATCATTGATGCGCTCAGGTCTGGGCATGCGCCCATCCGCAACCATCTCATCAAGAGCATCGATCCGACACCAACATAGAGAATTGCTTCCTCATGAGAGAGGCCTCGCGGCGGACATGAGATTGCGTCACTCTTCATGATCGCGGCCTCGGAGGATGTCGGGATCGAGCCAGCGCAACGGCACGACAGGGCGAAGGATCTGGCAGCTCTTGCAACTGCCGACTCGATGAACAAGGCATATCGCGATCCGTCCGGCAGAGACACAAAGTTCTGCACTGTCCGTTCATGAAGACGTCGTGTTGGTCTCCATAAGAGAAGTATTCTGGTGCAGAAAGTGCCCGATTAGCTATTCGGAAAAAGGCGACATCGACGTGCAAATCGAGCGCCGCCGTGAGGCGTCCTTCAATGTCGGATTTCCGACAGGATCGCAAATCAGCCAACCCATTGTTAAATAAAGTTTTCCTTCTCTGGCACGGCCCATGCATGGGGTTCTGCGAACGCATCAGCGAGACCTCCTCCATGATCATGCGCACTGAAAATGCCGTCGCCGCAGTGAAAACCGCGCTCTCGCCTGCCATCAAGCCGCCGAAAGGCCGGCGCGCCATGGTTGAGGCGGGCGATTGCGCCGGCTTCAAACACCTGAATGGGCTTGGAAAGCGTCTCGCGTGATGGCGACGCGGGCATCCAGACGGGCGGAAAGGACATACGTCGTTGCCCCACGTAGCCGGTATGACCCGTCGATTGTCACCGCGCTGGAATGCTCGGGTCTACATTCGACAACCCGAACGCGCAGGACAATTCTCGCAAATCCGGTCGGCACCGGGGCTCGAAAACGCCCGCGAGGGGGAGCCCAATCGCTGTGGCCGATATTCGCCGCGAACAGCCCGCCGAGTGGGAAAAAACCTATAGGAGCAAAGCAAGTGGAGCTATCTTGCATCGGAGTCGGTGCTGGGCCGTCTAATTTGAGTCTTGCGTGTCAGATACACGAGCAAATTGGGCAAGGGGCGCTGTTCCTGGATCGGCAAGTCGACTTCCGTTGGCATCCAGGCATCGCTTTCGATTCCTCAGAGCTCCAGGTGAGCCACTTCAAGGATCTGGTCACGCTGGTGAATCCGCGATCAGCCTACACTTTCGTAAACTACCTGTACGAGAACGGGCGTCTGTACCACTTCCTAAACGCACAGTTCGAGGCTGTGTTCAGAGCTGAGTTTGAGCAGTACCTGAACTGGGCCTTCCACAGGAACCCACTTGTCCGTCGCGGCGAGACCGTGCACGAAATCCGCTTTGACGGCGCGTTTCGGGTGCGGACGGATAAGGCGGTTCTCGGCGCCAGAAACGTCGTGGTCGGCATTGGCAAGCAGGCGCAAATTCCGCCTCAGTTTCAGGGCTGGACTGGACGCAACCTGTTCCACTCATCTGTTTTACTGCACATCCATCCCGAGGTGCGGAGAAAGCATGTCTGCGTGGTTGGCGGAGGCCAGTCGGGAGCCGAGGTGATGTTGCACCTTGTCGGCCTGCCGAAAGAACGGCGGCCTGCCTCGATCACTTGGGTCTCGCAGCGCGAAAACTATCTGCCTCTGGACAACAGCCCGTTCACAAACGAGTTGTTCATGCCCTGCTTTTCGGATCGTTTCGCGGCGATGAGCGAGTCGCAGCGTAAGCTGCTCCTGCGGCGTTTCGTGCTTGCCTCGGACGGCATTTCGGAAAGCACGTTGCGCGCGATCTATCAGGCGCTGTACCGCCACGCATTTTTCGAGCCAAACCGATCCGACATCACACTGCGGCCGGGCTGCACCGTCTCGCACTGCATCAACGCCGGCGCGGGTCACAGGCTGACCCTGCAGCACGGCATGGTCGAGGTCGAAGAAGTCACGGCTGACATCGTCATCCTGGCAACCGGTTACGAGAACGCGGTGCCAGACTTCTTGGAACCCATCGCGCACCGGCTGGAGCAGATCGACAATGAATTAGCTATTCGCGAGGATTTTTCGGTGAGCTGGGACGGACCGCGTGACAGACGCATCTTCGTACAAAACGCGAGCCTCGGGCAGCGCGGCCTGGCCGATCCGAACCTAAGCCTGCTGGCCTGGCGCGCGCGCCGCATCCTCGATAGCCTTCTTGGGCGCGCGCCATGCGCGAACCCCGAGCATCCTGGCTTCATCAGCCATACCTCGATCGAGAGCTGGCCCGCCCCCGCAGCCGAAGAAATGGGCAGCGGGATATGACTCGTAGACTTTTGATCATCGGCGGTGGCATCCTAGGAATGATGTCCTCCTCCGCTGCGGCGAAGGCCGGAGGCTTCTCCGAAATCATCGTGACCGAACAAGCCCTTGGACCAAGCGCCGCATCGCATTATTCTGGGCGCGTGCATTTCCCCTACGGTTGTCAAGACCGTGCCAGGTCGCTCACTCGAAAGAGCGCCGTGGTCTTGGCGGCCATGGCTGGGTCGGCGGTCAGCGGATGGTGCCGGCCTCTAGCGATGCGTGTCGTGGCTGGACCGGGTGAAGCGATTGATCCGGCCCAGTTTACGGAACCCCTGGACCCGGCTGAGCCTGACATAAGCAGTCTCGCGCCGAGCTTCTGCGGACAATATCCGCCGGAGCGGAACGCACTTAGCATCGCCGTCCCACACGACGTGAGTCCGTCTCCGTGGACCCGCAACTTGACCAGCGCCCGACTGCCCTGATTGGGATGTCCGACCAACCAGTCTTTCCAACAGGAGGCTTTTCGCATGTTGACTGATGCACAAAGAGAAAAGTGGCAGAAAGACGGCTACGTCAGGCTCGAAAGGTTCTTCGCTCCCGCGGCTCAGGAAGATATCTCTACTTTTGTCGAAGATATGTCACGCTGGGATGTCAGCGATGATAAATGGCTCATGTGGTTCGAGAAGACGACGGACAATCGAAAGATCATCTCCAAGATCGAGAATTTTCTCGACTTCCATGATCCATTGCGTCGTTTGCTCTTAGAAGATCAGCGCATAAAGTCAGCGGTCGAGGATTTGCTTGGCGAAGATTCGCGCAGGCTCAAGGAGTTGCTGATTTTCCACTACCCAGACAGCGGCGGCTATCTCCCGCATCAGGACATTTATCACATTCCACACAAACTCCCCGACCGGATGGTCCATGCGGTGGTTGCCATAGGCATCGACGACTCCGACCCGGAAAACGGCGGGCTTTTCTTCAGCCCCGGCAACCACAAGAAGGGGGTGTTTCCCATGGATGCCGGCGGGGTGATCGATCCTCAAGTCGCCGAAATGTTCTCCTGGGAACCCGTAGTATGGAAGGCTGGCGACATCTTCATCTTCGACGATTACGCACCGCACTACTCACGACCGAACAAAAGCAATCGTTCGCGGCGGACACTCTACTTGGTGTTCCAGCGTGCTTCAACCGGTGGACCGACCCGCGCTGAATATAACGTGCTTAAGCGCGCCCTTAACCCACCCGAGGGCAAAGTGGCCGATCTCGACAATCTCAAGCCCCCAAATGGCATTTTTTATCGCGATTGAGCTCACGCAGCAAGGCGGAGGCATGCACACGAAACTGATCGGCCGCTCAAAAATGCGCGGAGAGTATGGCGTTCTGATTTGCGGGCTCGCGGAGCATCGACCGCAGCCCGTTACGACGCTTCGGCACGTGGATTGTGGAGGTGGTCGCAGGGCGGTCTTCTATGACGCCTACAGCCCGACTGGCGCCCCCCTCGTCGCCCGCCTGGCGGCCCAGAGCCGCATTATTCTGGCCGGGGCCGCCAACGGGTTGGGCTGCCGCTTCTCTGCGCAACTTACACAAGAGGCTGTTGCGTTGGCAGCCGAAGATCCCACTGCTTCAACAGCTTAGGTTCGTCATGCGCAAATACACGTTTTCTCGAACGGAGCTGTCGCGGGCGTTCGGTATCGACACGGCCACGCTTGGAACGGGCAGCGCTCGCACGGGGTTTTCATTCGGAAAGGTTGGACCGGGCGTTACATCCGAGCCCCATCGGCACGACGAAATCGAGGCCTTCGTGGTCCTGTCTGGCGCGGGCAAGGTCACGACCGACCGTGGGGAAATCTCGGTCGAGGCGGGCGATGTCGTTCTGTTCCACCCTTTTGAAGCGCATGTGCTGCGCAACGATGGGGACGAAGACCTAAATTTCGTCGATGTCTACTGGCGAGACGGCGAGGCCGCCCTTGATGCCGCTGCAAAGACCACGGCTCCACGCGGGCCGATCTTCGTCTTCTCCACGCCGCCAACGCCAAATGGCGATCTGCATCTGGGACATCTTTCTGGCCCCTATTTCGGCGCCGACGTCTATACTCGTTTCCTGCGCATGAAGGGAGTCGAAGCATATCACCTCACTGGAAGCGATGACAACCAGAGCTACGTCACGACACGCGCCGATGCCGATCAATCGACGCCTGCAAACGTGGCGCACTACTACGCCGACGAGATTCGCGCCACGCTTGCACTTTTCGATTGTGACGTCCACAGCTTCCAACCCACAATGGGCGATGACGGTTACGGCGAGTTTCAAGCCGCGTGTTTCCGCAGTCTTCTGAGCAGCACGGCGGTAGATCTGCGCCAGAGCCCTGCGCTTTTCGATGCTGTGACAGGCCACTATCTTTACGAGCCGGATGTTAGCGGCCTCTGCCCCGATTGCGGCGGCTCCGCCGGTGGCAACATCTGCGAGGAATGCGGCGCCCCAAACCTTTGCCACGACTTGGGTGCAGCCCGGTCACGGCAGTCTGCCGAGGCGCCGCTGGTCGGCTCCGTCCGCCGCCCGGAACTTGCCGTGAACCGATGCTACGACAATATCGACCGGCATCTAAGGGCGTCGGGCGTCCCGCTACGGATCTTGGATCTCTTCGCGCGCCTACGCCGACGCGGCAACTTTTCAGTGCCCATTACCCACCCCTCGGACTGGGGCCTGCCGGCCGAAGGGTTCCCGGGGCAAGTGATCTGGGTCTGGCCGGAAATGGCCTTCGGTTTTCTTTACAACATCCAGGCGCTCGGCCGCTTGCTGGGTCGCGACTGGAAGGCGGAGATGCCCGGCAACGACTGGCAGATTGTCCATTTCTTCGGCTTCGACAATTCGTTCTACCACGCGCTACTCTACCCCGCTCTTTACGCCGAGGTCTTCTCCCACTGGACGCCACGCATCCACTATCACGTCAACGAGTTCTACCTGCTCGACGGCAAGAAGTTCTCAACCAGCTGCCGCCATGCGGTCTGGGGCAAGGAGGTTCTGAGCCCAAAGACAGTCGACGTCGTGCGCCTCCATTTGGGCCTGACGCGCCCGGAAGGTGAGCGGACGGATTTCACGCTGGACGCGCTGCGCCGCACCGAGAACGAGGTGTTCCAAGGGATTTGGCTGAACTGGCTTGATGCGTTGAACCAGGAAATCAAGCAGGATTTTGGCGGCCGTGTCCCCGATGCAGGCGACTGGAGCCCGGCCGACCGCGCCTTCTTTGCTCGGATAGAGATCTATCGCGCGGCGATGGAACGCGCCTATTCGGACGAAGGCTTCTCGGTCCGGCGCGCGGCCGCTCAGGTCTGCGATTTCGTGCGCGATTGCGTGATCTACCGTCGGGCGCAAGACTATGCGGCGGCGCGACGTTTCTATCCCGCCCGCAATCGGACTTCGCTAGCCCTTCAGACGACGGCCGCTGCGATCCTGGCACCGACACTCGCTCCGCTGATGCCCCGATTCGCCAGAACGCTGGCGCGAGGCATCGATGGCGTCTCAACCGAAACATGGCCCCGGTCCGTCCAGCGCCTTGCGCCCGGGACGCGCTTTGATCTCGGACCCGTGTTGGTGTTCTACGCCAAATCCGGCAATCCTCATCTCGACGAGGAGGAAGCACTGTGAGCCCAAAGGCGCACCAGTGAGCTATCCCAATCTCGACCAGATCTGCGCGGCAATCAAAGCCGATGATGCCAAATATCCTTACGCTGTCACTGGCGACCGAAGCCGCTATCAGACGATAAAGACCAGATTGGCGGACCTGAACCAACGCATCGTCGACACCCTGGCCCGCGCCTTCGAGGACCGCTCGGCCGATTGCTTCCCAGCCCTTGCTGTTTCGCGCCGCAAGTGCCGTGTGGGCTCGACTGCGCTGACCAACCTCTTCGGCATCGCGGGATTTCCGTCCTCCAGCCGGTCAAGACTGTCATGCGGTTCGAGGCGCTTGGTCAACCTGGCGCGCCCTGGATAGTGCGCCGATCACCGGAAATGTCGAATGCGAATGCCTGCCTGATGGTATCTTCGATTCTGTCCGAGCCTGTACTGGCGCGGCAGTCGGCCGAAGAACAACTGAGCTACTGACAATCGGAAGGTAGCAGGTTCAAAATTCTGCCCCCAGAAACCGGGTATTGCGCACAACCAGCGTTCACGATCGCGATGGTGCACAAGCTTCCAACCAGACCCGCGCAAAGACAGCCCGTCGCCTGAAGATAGTCGGCGAGGGCCGCCAAATCCCTCGCAAGCGTATCCTCCGTCACATGCACGCCCTCTTCGCCGACAATGCAGACGCTTGTCTCGTCGAGAGATAAGTCCAGCCAGGGTGCTCCTTCAGGATGGCGTGTTTGCTCGGGTACGGAGCCGCCCCTCAGTTCCCAATCGAGGAGCGATCCTACAATTCACATATTTGGAGACCGCTCGCTAGGTTACCCGGTCTGTGAACCCTGCAAGCCGAAAATTCAGATGCCGCCCATGCAGAGATATTTCATTTCTAGGTAGTCCTCGAGGCCATGGCGGGATCCCTCCCGCCCGATGCCGGACTGTTTTATCCCACCGAACGGCGCCGCTTCTGAAGACATCCGGCCGGTATTTACCCCGACCATTCCATATTCCAAGGCCTCGGCCACACGCCAGACACGCTTCAGGTTGGAGGCATAAAAGTAGGCCGCGAGGCCGTAGATCGTGTCGTTGGCCTCACCCACGACCTGATCCGCATCTTTGAAGCGAATAATCGGTGCCAGCGGCCCGAATGTCTCTTCTTGCGCGACGGTCATTTCGCTGTAGACCCCGGTCAGGACTGTCGGTTGGAAAAACGTGCCATTCGTGCCGATGCGTTTGCCCCCGCATCGAATTGCGCCGCCTTTGGCGACGGCATCGGCAATATGGGATTCGATCTTGGCCAAAGCGTGCTTGTCGATGAGCGGTCCGATGTCCACTCCGGGAGCGAAACCGTCACCAACTTGAAGGTGGCGAGCCCGTTGCACGAATTTCTCGACGAACTCGTCGTGAACGCCCGACTGGACGTAAAGGCGGTTCGCCGAAACGCAGGTCTGGCCGGCATTGCGGAACTTCGCCTGGATCGCACCGTCAACCGCGGCGTCGATGTCGGCATCATCGAAGACGATGAAAGGTGCATTGCCGCCGAGCTCAAGGCTGACTTTTTTGATCTGGTCCGAGCACTGGCGCATGAGAAGGCGCCCGATCTCAGTCGACCCGGTGAAGCTGATCTTGCGGACCTTGGGATTGGTACAAAGTTCGCGACCGACCGCGTCACCTTCGGACGCATAGATCAGGTTGACGACGCCTTCGGGAAAGCCAGCCTGATGGGCGAGGGCGAACATTGCTCCCGCCACGAGGGGCGTCTGTTCAGCGGGCTTGAGGACGATCGTGCAGCCCGCCGCCAGGGCTGGCGAGATTTTGCGCGCCACCATCGAGGCCGGGAAATTCCATGGCGTTATCGTGCCAACAACTCCGATGGGCTGCTTGATTACCAGCATTCGGCGGTCCATCGATGGTGCTGAGATCGTCTCGCCATAGACGCGATTGGCCTCCTCGGCGTACCATTGCAGATACGCCGCAGCATGCGATATCTCCGACTTGGCTTCGGCAAGCGGCTTGCCCATCTCCGCGGTGAGAATCGCGGCGAGATCGTCGGCGTGGTCGATGATCAACTGATGCCATCGCCATAGAACGTCGCTGCGCTCACGTGCGGTCAGCCCTGCCCATCCAGGCTGCGCGACATAGGCCTTGTCGATCGCAGCGCATGTCTCCTCGACACCCATGTCGGGTAGTTCTGCCAGCACTTCGCCAGTCGACGGGTTGAGGACCTCGAATGTCCGCTCGCTAGTCCGCGTGCCAAGTGCCGGCAGGCGATCAATGGGTCCAAACAGGTCGGGGGATCTCAGGTGACGGATCATCGGCAGGCACAGGGGCAATACCGGATTCCTCCTCAACGCAGCAGGTATATATAGCAGGTGCGGTGTGTACTCCGCGAGGTCCGGGTTCCTTATAGGGCCTCGGCCAGACAGCTGGTAGACCACGGTACCCGACTGGAAAGGGAGAATACCTGAATACGCTAGAAGATGCCTCGCGGTTCTACTAGTCTAACGATTGAACAACGGACATCGGCTTCGCCAGCCGCGCGGAGTGGATGCTGGTGGCCTGCGCCTACAATCTGCGGACCACGAATCGGCGACTCTATCCACTCGAAGAGAGGCTGGCCTGAGGAGGAGCGCACCCCAATAATGACGCCTGAACCGGCAAATGCCTGGCAAGGCCCGCGAAAACCGCTCCTCGCGGCTTTAAACAGATCCCGTTTACCGGGCGAGCGCCCGCAAGATGAGAAAGAGGATGGAGAGGAACAGGGGGGCGAAGGCGCGCCGAGGGAAGACCGGCCGGCGCATTTGCATGGGGATGGAGCTCATGATCAATTCCCCGCCTGTTGCTGCGGCAAAAGATAGCCTGTGGTCGAATGGTCGAGCACCAGATAACGCGCGGCGACCGCCTTGACCTCGTCGGTGGTGACCTTGCGGACGCGGTCCGGCCTCTCGAGCACGTCCTTCACATTGCCACCGGTGGTGAGCGTCTTGCCATAAATGTTGGCGATGTGGTCCAGCTCGTCGTGCGCAAAAATCACCGAGCGGATATAGCGGTCTTTGGCCTTGTCCAGCTCGTCGCTGGTGACGCCATCGTTGGCGATCCGTGCGACTTCGGCAACGGCCGCCGCTTCGAGATCGACGAGCTTTGCATCGCCGCGCGGCGAGCCGGAGATGGTGAAATTGGTGTCGTCTAGCATGGTGCCCTGGAAGGAGGCGCCGGCCGCCGAGGCTATGCCTTGCTTGACGACAAGCTCCTGATATAGCCGGCTGCGGTTACCGCCGCCGAGGATCTCGGCCAGCAGGTCGAGCGCCTCGGCCTCGCCGGGCTCTGCCGTATGATAGGACGGCACCACCCATTGAGTGGAAAAGCTCGGCACCGAAACGCGCGCATCGGTCAGCGTCACTGTGCGCCTGGTGTTCTGCTCCGGCTCGACCGGACGGTGGCGCGGGGGCAGGTCCGGCCCGCGCACAACCTTGCCATAGGTCTTCTCGGCCAGCGCCTTCACCGTCTCAGGCTCTACGTCGCCGGCCACCACCAGCACGGCGTTGTTCGGTCGGTAGTATTTGTTGTAGATGGTGAATGCGTCGGTGCCGTTCAGCTTCTCCATCTCCTGCATCCAGCCCATGACCGGAATGCGGTAGGGCTGGTTCTGCCGCAACGTCGCGTTGACCTCCTCCTCCAGCAGAGCATGCGGGTTCGTCTCTCTGTGCCAACGGCGCTCCTCCAGGATCACGTCGCGCTCGGTCTTGATATCATCGTCGTTGAGGATGAGGTTGAACATGCGATCGGCCTCGAAGCCCATCATCTCACCCAATGCCGAGGGCGCCACCGTCTCGAGGAAGGTGGTGTAGTCATAGGCGGTGAAGGCGTTATTGTAGCCGCCGATCGCTGAGACGGCTCGGTCGAACTCGCCGGCGGCGTGGTTGGTCGTCGCCTTGAACATCAGATGCTTGAGGAAATGGGCAAGACCGGATTTGCCGGGTGGCTCGTCGGCGCTGCCGATCTTGTACCAGAGCATATGAGTGACGATCGGCGCGCGGTGATCGGGGATTACGACCACTTCCATGCCGTTGTCGAGCAGGAAATCCGTCACCTTCCCGCCGTCGGTGGCGGCCAGAGCCGGAGCGGTCGTCACCAGGGCCAGCGCGGTGGCAATGAACGCCCTGCGCAGCCAGGGGGACGATCGATGGCTGCGGTTGTGGTGGTGGCTGGTCGAAAGGCAAGGTTCGAGGCAAAGTGATTTGTTCCTCATTTTGATGAAGTCGCTGCGTCCCCGTCTCCCCGCGTGGGAGGATCGGGGGGCAGCGGCGAGCCAGATGAATAAGCTCTTCACGGGGCCAGGCCTTACTCGAGCCTCATCTTTGGATGGACCCAGGAGACCTGCGGGAGTATTTCTCGGTGAGGTGATCATGGGACGGGATTCTCCTTGGTCCGCGACGCCTTGCGGATGACCAAGCATGCACCGTGCCAGATCAGAAAACCGTTCGAGGCAGTGGACAAATAGGGCTCTGCCATGTTGCGCATCCGACATTGTCGGACATCGGACAGGGCCGAACGCGACGCGCGCGGCTGAGAATATCTTCTTCGTTCGGAAGACGATTGGGCGCGCTGCCGGGGAGGGGTATAGGATGCGCTTCGAATGGCCGCTGCACTGACGGTGAGAATGGAGATGTTGGTCGCCCCAGCGGGACCCTGTCCTCGACAGCCAGACCGGGTCGATGCTGAAGGGCAGAGGCGTGAGCAGCCCAGCCAACTCGAACCCGGAGCCTGCTCGCGCGCTAGGACGGATCTGATCCAAAAATCGGCAAGTTGGGCGATATCCGCGAGGCGCTGGAAAACGAAGATCGTAGGACTCGGGCGGGAAAAAACGATGCGGTCGCGCGCTTCTGGCGTAATGCGCCTGCCGCGAGGCCGTTGAGCCTGATGAGTTGCTGCGGGAAAGGGGAGTGTTTGTGCGGGACCTTGGTCAACGTAAGAAACAACCGTCGAGCTCGCCGTAGAGGGGCATGCAGGCACGTCTGTCGCTGGAGGACAGCAGCACGGAAGCTGTCCGCGCTTGCCGTCGTCGCTGGGTACCAAACAGGAGAATTTGGCGGTCGCGGTCGAATTCATCTGCGCAAATACCGACTGGCTGTGCTCGGTTTGCCGGCGAACAGATTTTGCCTTCTTTGCGGCTGCAAACGCATCCCTGGCGGCGTGGTCCCTTAGGTCAAGAGCATCGGGTGAGTAACAGCCTGATCCTGCTCAATCTGATACGCGCCAACCGCCTCGCCGGATTGTGGAACCGCTCGCGGGTAGCTTCTACCACAAACAGCATGGTCATGAAATCAAGTAGGAAGTCGTCGATCGCTTGGGCGATTATTTCTGACTTGCCCTTGAACTGGTCCAGCAAAACGCGCGCGTTATCGATCGCTTCCACGCTGGTGGCATCGATCAACCCCTCGACCCTCTTGAAACAATCCAATTCGAAACTCCTTCAAGCGCTTGCCAAGCCGTTATGCACGAAGGTAGCTCCGTGAACTACCCGGCCTTTGACCTGGCGGCACGAGCAGCGGTCGGCCTTACGTCCCGTGCCTCCAAGCACCAGCCCTAGACGTGGCGCTGAGGAGCGTTGGAAGGATCGGGCGCTTCCGGCCATGCTCGAGCGGTAGTGTAGGACAGTGCTTGCTGGCGACTACGGCCAAAATGGAGTGCGCCAGCTGATCGGGGCTTAACAATTTTTCGCTTTTTGCTGCGCCCAAGTCTCGGCTATGAGTCAGGCAGGCCTAATGGCCTGCCCGACGTTGCAATTGTTAAGGAGGAACACGTATATGCCTACTGGAACGGTAAAGTGGTTCAACAGCACCAAGGGGTTTGGATTTATCCAGCCCGACAATGGCGGTCCGGATGTTTTCGTCCACATTTCCGCTGTCGAACGCGCGGGCCTCTCGACCCTCGCTGACGGCCAGAAGATCAACTATGAGATCGAGCAGGATCGCCGCACCGGCAAATCCTCCGCTGGCAGCCTCAGCAAAGCTGGTTGAAATTTTCTCCTGCGTCCTGGCAAGAGTGGGCGCGTAGGTCCGGAGGTCCTCACGGCCGCTCGATAGGAGCGAGCAAAAACTGAGGGCAGCAGATTGCTGCAGGCGTCGCGAATTCCTCATGAAACAAAAAAGGAAGGCGGGGTTGGCCCCGCCTTTTTATATGACGATATGACGCGCAGATTAAGCCGATGGCTGCAACGCTCCAGAACGAATCTCCATCGCCGAAATCAAGCCGCGACCTTCTTGCGGGTTCGCTTCGTCGGCGCCGGCTCCGGCGCTTCCGGCGCTTTCGGTTTGCGGCCGAGCCCCATTGTCTTGGCCAATGACGAGCGCGCCGCGGCGTAGTTCGGCGCGACCATGGGATAATCCGCCGACAGGCCCCATTTGGCCCGATAGCCATCCGGCGTTAGCCCATAGTGGGTCGACAGATGGCGCTTTAGCGATTTGAATTTCTTCCCGTCCTCAAGGGAGATGATGTAGTCCGGTGTCACCGACTTCCTGATCGGGACTGCAGGCGTAAGGGCAACCGGCTCTTTTGCAGAGACACCTTCCGCCGTCCCTTTCAGAGCCGCGTGCACTTGGCCGATGAGGGCAGGGAGATCCCCCACCGGGATCGGATTGTTGGAGACATAGGCTGAGACGACATCGGCCGTGAGCTCGATGAGGGTGTTGATGTTTTTTTCGGCTTCTTCTGTCATGAAACTCTCCAGGCGGCGTGAAACACAGTCGGCGAAGCGTCGCTTCATAGTGGCGGTCTCCGCTGAAAGCAACCAAGGTCTCGACAGGATTATTGCGATGCTCGTCCAGCGAGATCTATGGCGCAGTATCGCGCCGTCATGACCGTTGATGCGTTCCGTTGTTGGCGACCTGCCGCGGTGCTTGCGCATTTTCAGGCGCGTCTCGGCCGTAAGCTTTGCGCCAAAATGACCAGTAATCTCGAAACGAAGCGGGCTATTCCTGTTTCGCCATTCTCTTTTTGGCTGTGAAATCGATGGCAGAGCAGTGGCCGCTTCCTGGTGGCGCGTGGAGGAACTATCAAGCGTTGATTCGCAATGGTCGAAACGATCTAGATTCATCCGGTGAGCCGCTCTTGCAGCAGGATGTTAGGGATTGACCCGCTGGCAAACCGAGGACATCACGCCGCTGCTTTGCTATTGAACCGCTATCGCTGTGACAACACATTCCGCAATGGTGGGCGGGTGTAGAGGAGGCGCCTGTTCACGCAAAACTAGTGGTTTCAGCAGGTCGGGAGGAACGAATGAGCTCAGGGACTTTCAGCAGCCCACTTTTCGTAAGGCGTGCAGCGCACATCGTGCAAGAGATTGCCAGTCCTGCGGATGCTATCGATTTTCTCAACGAATGGCCAGAAGATCGCAGAGACCGGATCTACGAAGCCGCCCTCAGGGCGTGCTTTGATGCATACAACGGACGAAAACCTGCGAGCGCAGCGCGCAAGGCTATTTTCCGCTTTGCGAAACAGGTCGCCATATTGGAAGATGCAACCTCGGCGATGCAATGGCTCGCTGCCTGCACGGGCAGTGGAAAAGCGCAAGTATAGGCGCCGCAGTCGTGTGTGAGGCTGGAGCGGGTACGCCGACGAGGTTATTGTGTCGAGATTTCGCCGGCATCTGGAGCGTAGTGTAGCGAACAAACAATATTTTGCGGCGCTATGGCGATGTTAATCATCTTGTTGTATTTGTAAATCAGCTTCTCGCGATAGGATTGCAACGCCTCCGGTGTGAAAATCACTGCGTGGGACTTGGTTCTCAAATTCATGATGGTAAATTGCCGTGTAATGATTGCAAAGCAGTTGTCCCATCGAAGCAAGATGATAAACGAAGCCAAAATTGTGCTCCGTCGTCTGCCAATATTCGCTCTATGGAGGCCTACAAGCCAATTAAAACAGCTACTCGGGCGCCTCTGAAATTCGTGTAATTCTGCTCACCCCAAACGGCCCTCTACAGTCGAAATAAGATCGTCCCGCAAAGGTGCTACAAGACACTATCGCGGATCGATTTGGGCCAAGGTCGATCTGGCGAAGGCAGGCGGAAGTCGAGCAGGACCTGCTGCGGAACAGATAACCGGCCCCAAACCGAATCCGACACGGTGGCCCCGATTTCTTCATAGTTGAAGGCGCAGAGAGAACCGGAGCACGGCTCCGGCGCCGCCGCTTGCCGAGCAGCGATCCTCCGCCTCCCAAAATCCAATCGAGAAGAGCGTTCAATTCCGGGACGGTCCAAGCTCTGCCGCAAAAACAGGTGTCAGACCCCCGGTCCTCTCCCGCAACTGATCTAGCGCAGGGCGTTCATGAGCCGCATATCCCAGAGTGGCTGCGTGCACGACGCAGCGAGATCATTTATGAAAATCCTATTCAGTACGATGGCTGTCCCCTTGCTGACGGCCACCGCCTTTGCTGCGGATTCGATCCCCGCAGACCTCAGAGAAACGGCAATGGCCACTTTCAAGGCTTTACCACCCACCACTCCGGCAGTCGCCAACAACCCGATCACCCCGGAAAAGATCGCTCTCGGCAAGGCACTGTTCTTCGATCCACGCGTCTCTGCGTCAGGCGTCTTGTCGTGCAACTCGTGCCACAACCTGGCCACCGGCGGCGACGACAATCACGAAACCTCGATCGGCCATGGTTGGCAGAAGGGACAGCGCAACGCGCCGACTGTACTGAACGCTGTCTTCAACATCGCCCAGTTCTGGGATGGTCGTGCCGAAGACCTGAAGGCTCAGGCGAAGGGACCGGTCCAAGCCGGGATCGAAATGGCCAATACACCGGGCCAAGTCATCACCACGCTCAAGTCCATGCCGCAATATGTCGAGTGGTTCGATGCAGCTTTTCCGGCTGAAGCCGATCGGGTCACCTTCGACAACCTCGCCAAGGCAATCGAAGCCTTCGAGGCGACACTGGTCACGCCGGCCCCCTTCGACAGTTTCCTGAATGGCGATGACGCCGCCATGACTTCCGAACAGAAACAGGGCCTGGCGCTTTTCATGGACAAAGGCTGCTCGTCCTGCCATGGCGGTATCAACGTTGGTGGGCAAGCCTATTACCCATTCGGCCTCGTGGAACAGCCCAGCGCCGAGGTCCTGCCGGAAAAAGACAAGGGCCGATTTGCGGTCACCAATGCAGCCGACGATTCCTATGTTTTCCGCGTGGCGCCGCTGCGCAACGTTGCACTCACCGCGCCATACTTTCATTCGGGCAAGGTTTGGGATCTGAAACAGGCCGTTGCCATCATGGGAACCACCCAGCTTGGCGTGGTACTGGCGGACGAAGAAGTCGACCTGCTTGTTGCCTTCCTCAACTCGCTGACCGGAAAGGCACCCGAGGTCGCCTATCCCATCTTACCCGCCGAAACGGCGACAACACCCCGGCCTATAACGCAGATCTTAGGAAAATAAACGGCCAGCTGACTGCGGAACATCGCAATTGACAATGATTGCGACTTTTACTGGACGAGACGAGTCGCGACGTCCATGAGAACGCAAATGGCTCGTTTCCATAGTGCAGACACTGCTTCCGTCACCAGCTCGTTGCGATGGAATCATGTTTGGGATCTGGCGTGCGACATGCCAAGGAAGGCGTCTGACGCATGAGGCTCGCGCGCTGTCGATACCGCGCGGCGGCCGGCCATCGCGCTGGCGGCCGAATTGCCGCGCGCCGAAGTGATCGGCCCCCTTAGGGCGAAGGGGCAGCCACTCCGTCCTCCATGTCCAGATCTTCTGGCATCGGCATAGTGCATGCCGCACCATGCGCTGGATAATTCCATCATTCGGCCGTGGACAAGGCCTGGTAGAGATCGTCGATTATCTCTTGCGGGTGCTCGAGCCCGCCTCGGCCGGCAACAAGCTACGCCTCCGCCAGATCCTCCATTTCATAAAAGGCAGCGGGCGCGATATGGATGTGAAGCAGCTTTCCTTGCCGGTTATGCATCGCTCTCGGAAATTCGTCTCGCACGAAAATCTGCCGCCAAACTGGCCTGATCAACAGCGCCAGTTGCATGGCGTTTACCCAGTCCAGTTGGCTTTGCACGAAATGCGGTTCAGCCCAAGGGTCGGTTTCCTCGCCAGCACGCCACGTCCCGCCCTTTTTAGCCACCGTGTCCCGGCAACGCGTCTTGCACCTGCTTGACAACCGCTCGCAGGATCTCAACGCCCTTCTCGATCTGCCGAATGCTCAAGGCGGCATAGCCCATGACAAGCCCCACGCGATCGATGTGGCCTTCGTCCGATTGCCGCTCGTAAAGGGGCGAGATCAGGTGCAGCCCCAGGCCCGCGCCTCGGGCGGCTTCGACCAGGGTCGTTTCCCGCGATCGCGGCAGTTCGTCGAACCAAACGACGACGTGCAGACCGGCCTCTGCTCCCTGGACAGCGATGCGATCGCCGAAGCTGCGCCGCAAGGCGCCCAACAACGTCTCCCGACGCTCGCCGTTCAGCCTGCGCACGCGCCGCACATGGCTTTCGTAGCCGCCACTCTCGATTAAAGAGGCCAGAGCCTCCTGTTCAGCTACCGGCGAATGCCGGTCCGCGAATTGTTTGGCGGTTGCGAAGACCTCCTGCAATTCCGGCGGGACGACGAGGTAGCCGATACGCAGCATCGGCGAGAGCGTTTTGGAGATCGTGCCGAGGTAGATGACAGCCCCGTGGTCCTCGAGACTGTGCAGCGGAGGGACCGGATTGATGTCGTAGCGATATTCGCTGTCGTAGTCGTCCTCGATCACGTAGGCATTGTTGTGCCGCGCCCATTCCAGAAGCTGGTGGCGGCGCGTGATCGGCATGACGCCGCCCAACGGAAACTGATGCGATGGCGTGACATAGGCCAGTCGTGCACCAATCCCCGCCAGCAACTCCGTCTTCATCCCGTCCTCGTCGACGGTGACGGGGACGGGCGAGGCGCCTGTGCTGGCAAAGACCTGACGCGCCATCCTGTAGCACGGATCCTCTATGACGAAGCTGTCGGCGGGATCGAGAAGCAGGCGCGCGCACAGATCGAGGCCCTGCTGCGAACCGTTGACGATGATGATCTGCTCGAGGTCGCAGCTCAGGGTTCGGGCGCGCCAGAGATAGCCCTGCAACGCTTGGCGCAGCCGGCGCGAGCCGCTAGGATCGTCATAGGCAAGACGCAACGGGCGCTGCGCCATCGCCTCGTTCATCGCACGTTTCCAGACCAATGCGGGGAAGTCTGACGACGCCAGGTCGCCATAGCGGAAATCGACCTTCAGCCCAGTCGGCAGATAATC
>NZ_JAMYPX010000051.1:0-26712 GCF_040320585.1 Mesorhizobium sp. M0663 | reverse complement strand
TTTCTGCTCATCTTCTTCCATCACAAGGTGTCCACCTATTTTGGTGGACACCTCATGCATCAGAGCACTCAACAGCAAAAGGTGCGGGGAAATTCGCGCTTACATCGTTTTGGCGCGGCGCCCAGACGAGAACAGCCTCGTCGGTCTTATCGAAACCAGTCTCTTTATGAATTGGTCGTCAACGCGCGTTCGCTTTTGGTGGACGGACATCATAAGCGACGCCGCGCTTGGCCTCAGGTTCGATGTCGACGGCATGAGAGATGCCGAGGCACATGGGAGGCATTGCCGGGCAAAACACCCGAACTGGGAGATCACCGTTTGGGATGCGCACGATGAAAACCTTCCGATCTCGATCGATTGGAACGCATGGGCGGACGCAGATGACAAATACTGCCACCGAAATCCGACGTTCGCCATGAAGGAGTGAGCTGGCTCTTCGCGGCTCTCTTAAGACATTGAAGCCCCTTGGTCCTTCTCTGGCCCATACCAGTCACAGACTGAACGTCAGGAATGCGCCGCAATTCGGACTCTTGGATAAGCGTTCACCGATCCTGAAAGCCGTCATGCGCTGCCTAACAGCAAGAGCCTCAGTCGCCGCCAACTTGGAGAGCGAATTAGAATTGAGATTGAATGATAAAGGACGTTCTCATTGATAGAACATTGAGGCAATGCAACTTGCGTTAACACTACTGGCAGGTGAGTGTCAGAGCTCGGTCCGCTCGATGGCGGCTTCTTTTACTCTGCGCGAGTTCGACCCTCTTGATAGATAGGCTTGTAGGTTCGGAACATCGCCTCGAGGTCATATTGCTCCTTAAGCTCAGGTACGATTTGCAGAAGCGACCTGACCGCCACTAGTCCCGCGAAAGCGAGAATGGACGCTGCTTCCTCCATTTCGTCGGTGGACACTTGGGCATCGATCTCGACCGTAATCCATCCCGGTTTGTTTTGGTTCAACTGCCGGTGAAGGGATGTCCAGGTTACGTGAGCCGCATCAGCCGAGATCTCCCGATAGACGTGATTAAGCCGGGGGAACGGAGTTTCGATCTCAGAGACGAGCAGCTTTCCCTTTGCCTTGGAGCTGTCCTGAAGGAATTTCTCTAGGCTCTGCCTAGCGTCCGCCGGGAGTCCTCCAGGAGCGTTTTTTAAAAAGGTTTTTGCACGCGACCGGCGGCTCACCGTATCGTCGGTGTGCAACTGCTCGAGATAGCTGGCGTTCACTTCACCATGGTAGAGATGGAGGGCGCACTCAATGGCTGACCGGCAGTAAGACCGAAACGCCATGTCATGGCCTGCGTCCGCCAACGTCAGCGCTGCGCGAAGCTCCGCGCGCAGCCGCGCAAACAGGGCCAAAGCAACGGAGCGGCGTTCTGCATCCTCGAAGCCACTGACATCTATCGTCGATACGCCGAGCTCTTCGAGGGATTGATCAAATTTTCCTAGCCACGTCCGCCACGCGTTTCGCATCGAAATCTCGCCTTCTCGATCTACAGAGAGAATGTCTATTTAATATCAATTAGTTAGGTCAGCAATTAAGTTATGAGGCACTTTCCAAGGTAACTCGTCTGGCTGCAAAACAAGGCCCGCTCGGCCAATTGAACGACAAGGCTCGCTTGCCTGGACGAGGCAATGAGCGATTTTGGCAGAGATTGGATTGCAACACTATCAATAGGCTCCATCATGTGAGCCTTGTGTTGGCGTCATTTGAATAGGACGAAGGTTAGAGGGCCTTGAGAAATGCTGCATAGGCGGCGAGGTTCGGTAGCCTTGCTGAAGACCGCTGTGCGATGTGGGCGCGGTCTCCCTTTCGGTGAGAATCTGGCTGCACGCCGTCGTATCCGATCTCGCGTTGTGCGCCCTCAGCAAGCAGCCGGCACCATTCGCGAATCTCGTCTATTACCGCTGTAAATTCCGCCGTTGAGACGAACTGATCGGGCAGCTGGCCGTGAAAGAGTTTGTCCCGATATCGCTTGGCCCGTTTCAACGTCGTCACTAAGCGTGCATAGTCGGCGCCGACCATCGCCTGTAGCCCGACGCCGGCAAGGTCTGCAATTCCTTTGTCAAACATGGGAAATGAGAGATTTTTGGCGTCGTGCAGCGTCTGGCGAAGGGCCGGGCCGTCTCGCTCGATAAAAGCGCTCGATTGATATACCAAAAAGGTCAGTAGCTTGCGTATCTGGCGTTCCGCACGAAGGTAGACGAGGACGAAGGCATCAACCCCACACGTGCGGTGCTGCGAGGCGAGAATGTCACCTACAGGTTTGAACTCATAGTCAAAGTCATATTTCATCGGTTGAAACGCCTTAAGAGCGCCGGGTAAAACGGATCGTGCGTTGACTGAAATCCAACAATTGCTGGTCGTTGATCGCCACGGTCTGCCACGCAGGATTTGTGTCATGATGAAAGAGGTTGCCGTAGTCCTTTAAGGCCTCCAGCTCATTGATATCAGCGACGTTCATGAACTCATCCGGAGTGCCGAGACGCTGTCTGGCTGCACCAATAAACGGACCAAGCAACGTGGCTGCGGGAAAATGAGTGGGATAGGCGACCCTCAGAAACGCTTCGAGTTTTGGCCGAATTGCAGCCGCCACCTCGCGTTCGTCAATGCCAACACTGCTCCGGATGAATTGTTCGATGAGCGCATGTCTCCTATCATGCTCGGTGACATTATCTTGGCTTACGTCCCATGAAACCAACGTTGAGGATCCGTGGTCACGGACGACCTTCAAAGCAGAGCGATCCCCGGGACGCGTCTCTTCCCAAAGGTTGTAGAGGAACGACTTTGAGTGAGACAGCACAATGACCTGCTGTACATTGCCTAGGAGTCGGACGATCTCTCTTACGGTGGTGAGCGAGCGATGCTCATCAAGACTGGTCATCGGATCGTCGATGACAACGATCTTCTGGGCCAGACGAGGATCTCGGTTCAGCGAGGCGAAGAAAAATGCCAGCGCTAGCGCGTTGCGGTCGCCAGCACTCAATACGGTGTGAAAACCAGGATCGGCATCATTCGCAGGCACCAATGGTACCGCCTGCCGGTCAATCGTAACGGCATAGTTAGCTGCCGAACCTGATCGATTGTTGACCGATGCGACATTGGTAAGCCGAAAACCAGCGTTAAATCGCTTCAGATAGGCATTGATGGCAGTTTCATACGCGGGAAAGACCTGACCGCGATAATTGTCGAGGGCCGCGCGGGCAGCTGCTCTTGCCGTTTCCGTACTAGCCTTTGCAGCTTTCTCGTCGAGATACGCGGTACAAGCGGCATCCATAGCGGGCATTATCCTCGCCTCGTGTCGCCGCAGTATCGCCAAATCCTCTGAAAGCGTTGCCAGATTAGCTGCAGCGCTTCGTTCCTTTACAAGTAAGATGTTAGTGTTGAGCTCAATGAGCCTGGCGCTCAGGTCGTCCAGAGTCGCACAGGCGGTGTGATATGCCTCGACAGCGCTCCGAGCGTCCTCGGGTAGTGGGATCATCTCAAGAGGTTGCTCACTTTTGGCACTAAGGCAAAGAAACACTGCCTCGTGGGCTGCGTTCCACAGCCGCACAATCCGAGCGGTGTCTAGCGTGGTGTCCGGTATTTCCATAAAACGAGACCAGAAAGCGGCTTGCTCTCCTAGCACCCGCACGGATCGCTCAAAGGCCGCTTTGGCGTCCCCGTTATGATGGCCTCCGACGATCATCATCGCATCTGAGATATCGCGTTTCAGGCGCGTATAGCCGTCGCTAAAATAAGCCCGATAGTGCTGTATCAGAGTCGAGCCGGCCAAGGGCTGAGCACAAAACGGGCATCCGTCAGGTAAATGGCCCATCCTATTCATTCCGTCTTCGACCCAGGCTTCGCCCCCTTCGCCAAGTGCCGCGAAGTGTTCGTCCAGGCGCTCCGTGGCGAGATTCTCCAGCCCCTCGAGTCCAAGCGCCAAAACCCTCTCGATCGCCTCTAGATCAAACCGTGGCAGGGTCACGGCAGCAAAGACAGATTGCTGAGCCACCTCGCGTGCCGACCGTGCTGCCGCCAGATTGCGTTCCGCCTCCTGGATCTGCTCGGTGAGATTGTCGCGAGGCTCTAAGGCGCAGAATTGGTCTATCGTTAGCCGTCCCCGAATGTCGGCCGAAATCGCTTCCGCCGAACTTGCTAGCTGACGGTTGTGTTGCTCGATGCGAGTAATCTCGCCCTGCAGCCTACTGTTCAACGCAAGGCCCTGAGCCCCAATGATCAACTCATGCAGCTTCTGCCGATGGGCCGCATCTACGCTCATGCCGGAATAGACGTTCTCACTCACAAATCTATCGTCGAAGACAACGACGTCGGGCACTAACTGCGACCAGCGGCCGTTCTGGAAGACTGCAGTGTCGCCCGGGAGCCCAATAACCACCTGAGGCGAATGTGCGGCGGTTAAGCGTCGACGTTCCAAAATGAGATTTGCGTTGCCGCTGGCCAACGAACGCAGGATTGCGGCGAGTGTGGTTTTTCCTCGCCCGTTCTCCGCATATAACAAGGCGAACCTTGCAAGCGGCAGATGCGCCCCAGCTGAAACATTGTCGAACTGGCCAACATTCTGAAGCAAACGGAAACTTTGGACCAAGTCTTCCCCCTCAAATTTTTGGCCAAAACTAGCACAACAATCATGGTCGGTCTCAGCTGACTCGCGGCAGTTCCCCCCAATGGGTCGTGTACGCTGGCGATCGTCGCTCAAACTGCGTCGACCAGCCGCGCCTCATGCCCATGGCAGCCGTTGCGGCATTGAGGCGGCGGCGCTGGGCCCGGTCGATCGTCGCCAGCAGCGAGTTCTGAACCACGTTCGCCGCGTCAGCATCAAGCCTGCCTTGGCGTAACGGTGGTCGTCGCTCCAGGCCGCAGCCGCGGCATGGCACTGCGCGAAGCCGCGCTGGACGCATTCATCGAACGACAGCTTGCTGCTGTGATATCGCGAGAGCGGACGTTCGGCTATTCGGGCCCTAAGCCGCCTATCAGCGACGCGGCCCATGTCGTTCTCAGCGCCGAGCTTCTCTACATCCCAAAAGCAGACGTCGCTGGCACGACTAGAAAGTCTTGCGCCGCCAAAATCCACAGTGGATCGTGAACCCGTGAACGTAGTCACACGTACGAGATAACCTGTGCAAGTGACGTATACAATGTTAGTGCAATCTTGGGCTGGACGGGGGATTCACATGGACAAGCAGACGAAGGGTGCATGGGTCATCCATCACGGCAGGAAGGTCTCCGGCGACCAGCGCGGCGCGTCCGAATACAGCGCAATTGACCTAGCTGCAAAGGCGGCTTCGCTGCTGGTCAGGCTTGCGGAGAGCAAGCAGGCGGACCTGAGCAACAGCCAGGTGGTTGCCGCTGCACGGATCGGTGGCCTGAATCCTAAGACCGAGCTGCAAGCATGTCTCGGCCAGCTACAGGAACGCAGGGTCATCGACGTTGCCGCTGACGGCGCCGTTTCGGTTATTGGCGTGACCGGCCGCACCGCGCTCGGTCACGCCGCCGACCTTTTCGACGAGAACGAACCGCAGCCGTTCGAGCGGGCTTCCCTTGGGCTTGCCGAGCTCGCATCTTCCGCGCCCGTCGGCGTGAAGGCCGCGTCGGAATATATCGGCGATATCTATAAGCTGTCCAAAAGCGACACTTCCGATTTCCTCACCCAGGCGTATGGCATCGGTTTCGTTGACGCCGAGGGCGAAGGCGATGACCGCCTTCTGTTCAACGGCAACCTGTTCCGGCGGAACACGGCCGAAAAGACCAAGAAAGTGCTCGACTCGCTGACGCCAGCCGAACAGGCTAGCCTTCGGCAGTTCGAGGAGCTGCTCAAGCTGAAGGGCGCGATCGTGGCTACTCACGCGAGGAAGATGCTTGGCGCTCCGCTGCTCTCGAAGCTGCAGGCCGCAGCCGTCTTCGACATCAACGTCGTGTCCAATGAGGCAGGAGAACACGCGTTCATGACGTCGCCCGGCGCGTTCCACAAGTTCACGAGTCCGCTGATCGACGACGCGTTTGATCATGCCAAGGCTCTGGTGTCCGCGCTGAGCTACGGCATGTCTCAGAGCACGCCTGTCCGCGGCCGAATTTGGGGAGTTGAACTAATCCTCGGCAAGCTACTCCGAGGCCAGGCTGTCGGGCCAGCCCCCGCTATCGGTAGCGACTACAGGGCGCTGGAGTTCGAGCGGGTCGTACAGATCACGCAAACCGGGAACGGCTATTTCACGATGCGCCTCCTGAAGATGGAGGTGGGTCAGATTGCCCTGCAGGTTTTGAAGGGTGGCGATGCCGCCGCTGCGGCGCTGGAGGTTCTTCCGAGCGCTGGCATGAGCGGATACACTCCGCCGGAGGCCGCTCGAACGGATTTCCGGACCAAGAAGCAGGGAGCGCAAAGCAAGTCGCAGATGCGGACGCTGTTGAGCGCTGTGCGCGGTGGAGGCAGCCTATGATGGCCAAGGCCAGTGGTGCAAAGGGTCTGAAGACCGAAGAGCTGATCAGAGCCTATTTTCTTCGTGCTGGTTTCTTCGTCATGCGAGGCATCAAGCTGCGGCATGACGGCATCGAACTGACCGACATCGACATGTGGGTATACGAGCGTTCAGCGACGCTAGCCCGCCGTCGCACCATCATCGACATTAAGGACAAGAAGACCCCGCAGGCAGCGGAGCGGCTTTTCTTCGTCAAGGGCGTGGCAAGCGTCATTGCCGTCGAAGGCGCGGGCGTCGCGACCACCGACAACCGCCCGATGCTGCGGGAATTGGCGCGGAAGCATGGCGTGCTGTGGATTGACGGAGCGGACCTGCAGCGGCTGAAGGACAGCGACGCACTGTCCGGCCTGAACCGCATGACCGAAGAAGAGTTCATCAGCGAGATCGCGGATATCGACAACGCGAGGAACGGTCGCGTTTTCCGGGACAAGATTGACGAGGTGAAATCCGCAGTCGCCGACAGGTTCGGGCCATCATGCGCCAACACCGCGCTCGAAGGCTTCCAGCTTTTCGCGCGCGAGGTCGTGAATGCGCATCCTGCCTCCGCCGCGGCCAGGGGAGCAGGACGCCTTTCCTATCTCTCCGCCGCCATCGCCGCCGCCGCCTTCGATTTCGCATCTGCGGACACGGCTCTCAGGCCCACGGCCGAACGCGTGCGCCACATGACTGACGCTGTCCGTTTCGGGGCTAACACCGAGGGTGCGCTGGCCAACCTGCGGTGGACCGAGGCTGCGATCAGGGAATACTTGCCGAACGGCGCGGGGTTGGCTCAGGTGATCCGGGAGAAATTCACGGCTGAGCTGAACGCGGTTCCTGCCGAAGGACTCGCCGAGATCGTCATTAGGCTAAGCAATTCGGAGAAGCTGTTTAGCATCGCGAAATCTCTTGAGAAGGCCGCCTACGCTTCGCATCTGGTTTCCTTCGATCACCTCGATGCGGATACAAAGGGGTTTCTTGGTGCGTTGCTCGACTTCGCCGATATCAGCCGACCAAAGTTCGCGGACGGTTGGATAGGCCGCCCGGAGGCTGACACTGGCGGTTCCGGCAGGTTCATGGAAGTCGAGAATGGCGATCGAAAGGTATCGGACAAGGGCGAGGAACGTTCTGATAGAAGGGAAACCCCGCCGGCTCCGGGAAAAAATCAGCGCCGTCTGCTGTGACGCCCCTCTCGTCGATCGTGCGACTGCTGCCCGGCCTCAGATCTGCTTGAAAACAGTGTCCTGTCCAAACGGCCTAGGCGCGAACGAAACCGCAATTGCTTTCCGAGCGTCCGCAATCCGAGACCTCAGCTTTCCGCGTACAGCGTCTGCTTATTCCTATTCAACCGCCGAAAGCTGCCAGTCCGCTCCCGTGACCCAAACTGGACCAGCCATAACGGCTATCTCGGAAGCGGAACGGCCGCTTTCGTGAACAGCGCGAAAAGCAGTCGCTCATGAGGCTTATGCTGAAACAGAATTGCCCAATTCTGTTTCATTTGGTCTAGTGCCATCGTGAAGCTGATGGTGCGCAGCTCTATAAAAACTGGCAGAGGAAGAATGTTGCCGTGCTGAAGCGTATTCTCGCCGGGTTCATCGTCGCTATAATGCTGGTCGGTCCGACGATTGCTGGGCCATTCGAGGATGGCGTTACCGCTTATAAGCATGGCGATTATGCCGAGGCGGCAAAGTCGTATCGGCTAGCAGCCGACCAAGGCCATGCCGATGCCCAATTCAACCTCGGTCATATGTACGCCACCGGCCGAGGCGTCCCGCAGGACTATGTTGAGGCGATGAAGTGGTTTCGTCTGTCAGCCGGCCAAGGTCATGTGAAGGCCATTACCAGCTTAGGCATCCTGTATGCCCAAGGCCATGGCGCCCCGCAGGACTATGCCGAGGCGGCAAAGTGGTGTCGTCTGGCGGCCGAACAAGGCAATGCCGAGGCCCAATACCTCCTCGGTTACATGGTCGCCACCGGCAAAGGCGTCCCGCAGGACCGTGCCGAGGCGGCAAAGTGGTATCGTCTGGCGGCCGAACAAGGCAATGCCGAGGCCCAATACTTCCTCGGTTACATGGTCGCCAACGGCCGAGGCGTCCCGCAGGACTATGCCGAGGCGGCAAAGTTATATCGGCTGGCGGCCGGACAAGGCCATGCCTTTGCTCAGCACGAGCTCGGATTTTTGTATGCCACCGGCCAAGGCGTCCCGCAGGACTACGTGCTTGCATACATGTGGTTCAATTTAGCGGCGGCGCAGGGGCACAAGGTTGCGGTTCTGAACAGGAATAACGCCGCTAGCAAAATGTCTCCCGACCAGATCGCCGAAGCACAGCGCCTGGCGCGAGATTGGAAACCCACAAACTGACAAGCCTCCCTTTCGACAAAAGGCAGCGTCTACGTTTGAAACAGAATCGGAGTATTCTGTTTCACAGATCGAACGTCCGCTTTAAGAGCGATGACGGTGACGATACGAGCGTGCGTAATGGGTCGGCAGCGTAATGTCGGTTTTCTGGCCTATTCATCCGGGAATCGGACAGTCCGCTCTCGACTCCAAGGCTGCCTGTCTGAGAAGCGCCTTTGGCGCATCGGCCCGATTGCGATCGTGCAACCGCTCCTCGAGAGCGGTCACTCCTTCACGACCCAAAGCTCTGCTTCTTCGTTCGTAGCGGAACGGATTGCAATGGTATCTCGCTGGCCACAAACTGCGCGGCATCCGTCCGCAGCTGTGATAGGTTCGGGTATGGGCATGCAATGACCGAAGTACGCAAGCTCGCGGCAATCCTGGTGGCGGACATCGTCGGCTTCAGCCGTCTGACGGCGAGTGACGAGGATCGTACGCTCGCTCGCATCCGCACGCTGCGAAGCGACCTCGTCGACCCGACCATCGCAGTTCATCGGGGTCGGGTCGTGAAGAGCACCGGCGATGGCGTGCTGTCCGAGTTTCGGAGCGGCGTTGACGCGGTCCGCTGCGCTATGGAGCTGCAGGTAGGGATGCTCGAGCGCAATTCCGGATTGCCGGCAGAGCGTCGAATTGAACTGCGCATCGGTATTCATATCGGCGATGTTGTCGAGGAAGCGGATGGCGACTTGATGGGCGATGGCGTCAATATCGCTGCTCGTCTGGAGGGCATAGCGAAACCAGGAACCATCTGCCTGTCCGAAGATGCCTACCGTCAGGTGCGGAGCCGGCACGACCTCGCGATTTGTGATCTCGGCGAGAGAGTCCTTAAGAACATTGCTGAGCCGATGCGTGTTTATGCGCTGGAGGTCGGTACGCCTGCCCGTCGCGAGCCAACTGTCTTAATCGGCGCCACACCGGCTCCGCTCGCCCTTCTCGACAAGCCGTCCATCGCCGTGCTGCCCTTCATCAACATGAGCGGCGACGCCGAACAGGAGTTCTTTACCGACGGCCTGACAGAGGACATCATCACCGATCTCTCCAATGTACCGGGCTTCTTCGTAATCGCCCGTAACTCCACCTTCGCCTACAAGGGCAAGCCTAGTGATGTCCGTCAGATCGCTCGCGATCTAGGGGTCAAGTACATACTTGAGGGCAGCGCGAGGCGGTCCGTCAAGCGTTTGCGTGTAAATGTGCAGCTGATCAACGCGGCGGAAGGCGGCAATCATGTCTGGGCCGAGCGTTTCGACCGCGAAATCGCCGACATCTTCGACGTTCAGGACGAGGTCACGCGACGCGTTGTTGAAGCGATTTCTGGCAAGCTTGGTGAAAAGAATATTGTTGCCCGTTCCCGACCGTCAAATCTCGAAGCCTATGATCTTTGTGTTAGGTCGCGAGGCAAATGGAACATGTCGAGATCAGACAACAGTGAGGCGTGTGCTGATTTGGAACGTGCCGTTCAGATCGATCCAAACTACTGCGAAGCGCACAGCAATCTTGCCATCTCACTGCTATTTGGCTGGATTATTTGGGGCGAACCACAGATACCCGGTCGCGCAAAGGCTCTGATGCACGCACAACGGGCCGTGGAAATCGATCCTGGCGATTCCCATGCTCGCAGGATCCTGGGCTGCGTTCAGCTTAATGAGCGCAATTGGGATGAAGCAAAATTCCAATTCGATGCTGCCGTTCGGCTAAATCCCAACAATGCAGATGCGGTTGCATGGATGGGGGAGCTTCAAATCTACTTAGGCAAGCCGGAAGCGGCGCTGACCGCTTGTGCAGAGGCGCTGCGTTTAAATCCTCGTCCACCCGGTTGGTATTTCTGGATCATGGGAATGGCGCAAATTTCCTCCGGTCACTACGAGGAAGCTGTTGCGTCCTTGAGCAAGGAAGAAACCTACGGGACGGGTTCGAGGGAGCATCTGATTGCCGCACTTGCCCTTGGCGGCCGCATTTCTGAGGCACAGGAGGAAGCCCGCCTATTTCTTGCCGGCAATCCAAATTGGAGGTCCGCTGATTGGGCGGCGAACTCACCCTTTAAGAGCATGAGCACTGCGCAGCCGTTTGTTGATGGCTGGCATCTGGCGGGCCTGCCTGAGTAGGTGCATGTTGGCGGCGGTGAAATACCCGCACGCCCTGAAGCGGCGGACGTGGCGGCACCGGAGCGAGGCCTGCGAAAGCGCACTATCGCCCGGTCCATCTCTGATTTGCCACCCCGGTTCCGGCCCAAACGCTACGTCTGAGTAGTGGTTCGGCGATCACTGCTCTTGGCGCAATCATGAGGTTGCGAGCTTGCTCCAGCGCAGACGTGTAGCGCTAAGCATCTAAGGACACGCCGCGGCGCGGCGGCAGTTCGATCTTCTCGAGCGCTGATGCCATCAGCGCCAAGCCGATATGCCTGTACACACCCGAGGAACTGCTGTCGGTGTGGCCTTGGATAGCGTCTGCCACGCTGTCAGAAATGCCAACCCTTGACGCTTCGGTCTTGAACCAGTGCCTCAGCGCGTGGTTCGGCGCCTTGCGTGGATCGGAAAACCCATTCTTCCGAATCCAGGACGCCAGCCGGTTGGCAACGCCCTTCGAGGCGTGCTTTCGCTTTGGATCGCCTGACGAGCGGCCATAGAAGAGTGGCCCCTGTCCCTTCTCTGCCACGAATTCCAGGAATCCAGCTGTGAGAAGTGCGGGATGGATCGGCACCGTCCTTTCGCTTTCGGCATTTTTGAGGCTGCCGGCATCGCTCGCGGGCATGATCTTGACGACCTGGTATCCGTCTTCCTTAAACACATGACTGCCGTGGAGCTGTGCGACCTCCCCAATTCGAGAGCCTGTCGCGGCTGCCAACCAGGGGAGCCACTTCTTCCAGGGATCAGAAGCATTGCTGGCCAGGTCCAGCAGACGAGCCACCTCCTCGCCGCTGTAGCCGAGCATCTTCTTGCCCGCCTTCGTCTTACGCGCAACCTTGATGCCCTGGGAGGGGTCGGACGCCGCCAGCCTGTTCGCCACGGCAAACCTGAACAGCGCACGGGCGCAGCCGAGATAACCTCGCGAGATGGTTGCCGCCGCCTTGTTGGCTTTAACGAGCTTGTCTTTCCAGCCGACGATGTCCTCGGCGGCGATGCGAGTAATATCGTCCGCCTTGTCGCCGACGAATGATTTCAGGTCGCGCATGATGCCCCGCCAACTGGACAGTGTGCTGGCACTCGGATCGGTTTCCGCCTCCCAACGTTCGAAGAGTTCGTCGAGCGAGATCGGCTTGGCGGTTGGTACCGTCGGCAGGGAACGGCTAGGCGCCTCAGGATTTTCCACCTGCCGAAAATTGCCTGCGCGAAGATCGCCCAACGATGGATCGGGCTGCCCCTCGGCAATTGCCCGAAGTGCATCTAACTCGTCTTGAAGCAGCAACCGGCCAAGAGCGATCGCATCGGGCCGATTCATTCCGGGTATGCGGTCCTTGGCCGTCGCAACGAATTCAGCGAGATTTCCGGTCGCCCGCATGCCCTGCAGGATTTTGATGCGCTTGCTGAGACGAAAGCGGTTGATGAAGGCGACGATTTTTTCGAGATCGCCTTCGGCAACGAGGTGGTCGAAGTAAGTGTAGGCGTCCTGTTCTTCGTGCCCGAAATCCGCCGGCGCCGGCAGAGGTCCGAACTCGCCACGCCAGAACCGGGCTGGCTCCGCCGTCGCCTGGTTGAAGAACTCCGCACGGCGAACGAACTCTCGATCGCTCGCCGTAATGGCGTGCTCGCGGGCAATCTCGGAGAAGCGGGTGCGGATCGTCCTAGAGTCCTGCGGCACAGCTGCGCCGTGATCGTCCACGGCGACCTGATCGGCACGAATCTCGTCAAACTGGTTATCCAGTTCGACGCTCTTGCGAGCGAGACGCGACTTGGCTGTTTTCAGATCTTTTGTGCGCAAGGACCGGACCACGATTTTACGCCCGTATATAGGGGCAATGTCCGTGGGAACCCAAATCCGGCAATAAAAAGTGCCGCTTCGCGCCATCATCCGTTCGGGCAGTTTCGCCATCCGATTCGAGCCCCGACTATAACAGTCACTGTTACAACTGGGCCGAACTGGAAAAGCAAAATCAGAACCTGAATGAAATCAGGTACTTACAAGCTGATGGTGCCCAGAAGAGGACTCGAACCTCCACTCCTTGCGGAACACGGACCTGAACCGTGCGCGTCTACCAATTCCGCCATCTGGGCTGGTGCGCGCTCATTAAGCGGGCGAGGGATGAGTGTCAACGCGCTTTTTTGAAAGCCGCGTTCCTTCTCCGGCTCAATGCTCCAGCACTTCCTTCGACGCCACCGTGGAATCGGCGTTGAGCGTGTAGATGATCGGCACACCGGTGCCGAGCTCGAGCTCGACGATCTCCTCGCCCGATTTGCCGTCCAGCGCCATGATCAGCGCGCGCAGCGAATTGCCGTGCGCCGCCACCAGCACGGTGCCGCCGCGCAGCACATGCGGTTGCAGATCGTGCAGGTAATAGGGCCAGACGCGCGCGCCGGTGTCCTTCAGGCTTTCACCGCCGGGCGGCGGCACGTCATAGGAGCGGCGCCAGACATGCACCTGCTCCTCGCCCCATTTCTTGCGAGCGTCATCTTTGTTGAGGCCGGAGAGATCGCCATAGTCGCGCTCGTTCAGCGCCTGGTCGCGAATGGTCTCGAGATCGCTCTGGCCGACGGCGTCGAGAATATGCTGGCAGGTCTTCTGCGCCCGGATCAGCGACGACGTGAAGGCGATGTCGAATTTCATGCCGCGCGCCCTGAGCTTGGCGCCGGCCGCCTTGGCCTCGGCATGACCCAGTTCGGTCAGGTCGACGTCGCGCCAGCCGGTAAATAGGTTCTTCAGATTCCATTCGCTCTGGCCATGGCGCACGAGCACGAGAGTTCTCGACATATTTGCTCCTTCAAATCTTGTGGATCAGCCAAATCTGTGGATCAGCCAAGTCTGTGGATCAGCTTGTCAGGCCGAGCACGTCCCGCATCGAATAGAGGCCCGGCTTGCGGCCGCGCGCCCACAGGGCTGCCTTGACCGCGCCACGAGCAAAGATCGCCCGGTCTTCGGCGTGGTGGGCGAGCGTGATGCGCTCGCCGGTACCGGCCAGCACCACACTGTGATCGCCGACCACCGAGCCGCCGCGCAAGCTGGCGAAACCGATCGAGCCTGCCTTGCGCACGCCGGTATGGCCGTCGCGCACGCGAACATCGTTGCCGGCAAGTGCTACGCCGCGCCCGGCAGCGGCGGCTTCGCCGAGCAGCAGCGCCGTGCCCGACGGCGCATCGACCTTGTGCCGGTGGTGCATTTCCAGGATCTCGATGTCGAAATCGTCGGCATCGAGCGCGCGCGCCGCCTGTTCCACCAGCACCGCCAGCAGATTGACGCCGAGGCTCATATTGCCTGACTTGACCACCGTCGCGTGCCGTGCCGCCGCCGCGATCCTGGCATTGTCTTCGGCCGAGCAGCCGGTGGTGCCGATGACATGGACGATGCGCGCCTGTGCGGCGTAGCCGGCGAATTCGACGGTCGCGGCCGGCGTAGTGAAATCGAGCACGCCGTCGGCCTTGGCGAAGGCCGGCAGCGGATCGTCGCCGATCACCACCTCGAGCCTGCCGACGCCGGCCAGCTCGCCGGCATCCTTGCCGATATGGGGCGAACCGGCCCGCTCGATGGCGCCGGCGACGCGGGCGCCCGGTATCGTGTGGATGGCGCGGATCAGCGCCTGGCCCATGCGGCCGGCCGCGCCCACCACCACCAGGCCCATTTCACTAACGGTCGGCGTGTCACTCATGAATGTCTCCCGGCCGCCTTTTTCGCGCGGACATTTTGCGCCGCAGTCTGGATTGGCTTGCCGTCATCGACAAGCCCCAGCCCTTTCCTGCCTTGCACCCGGTGGAACCGGGCATAGACGCTGTGCGGGTCGGCCATCAGCGAGGCATGCGTGCCCTGTTCGACCAGCCGGCCCTGCTCCAGCACGATGATATGATCGGCATTGACCACCGTCGACAGCCGGTGCGCGATGACAATGGTGGTGCGCCCTTCCATGACATGGGTCAGCGCTTCCTGGACGCGGGCCTCGGCCTCGTTGTCGAGCGCCGAGGTGGCTTCATCGAGCAGCAGGATCGGCGCCTGCCGAACGATAGCGCGTGCAATCGATACACGCTGGCGCTGGCCGCCCGACAGCGTCACGCCGTTCTCGCCGACCGGCGTGTCGTAGCCTTGCGGCTGCTGGCGGATGAAATCGTGTGCCGCGGCCTGTTGGGCGGCGCGTTCAATCTCGGCGTCGGTGGCGCTCAGTCTGCCGTAGCGGATGTTGTCGCGGATGGTGCCTTCGAACAGATAGGGCTGCTGCGAGACATAGGCGATCGAGCCGCGCAGCGAATGCTTGGTGACTTTTGAAATGTCCTGGCCGTCGATTTCGATGCTGCCCGACTCGACGTCGTGGAAGCGCTGCAGCAGCGCAACCAGCGTCGTCTTGCCGGCGCCCGAGGCGCCGACGATGGCGGTCACCTTGCCGGCGGCGGCGACAAAGCTCAGGTCCTGCAGGACCGGCGCCTCTTCGACATAGCGGAAGGACACGTTGTTGAAGCGCACTTCGCCGGAGGCGAATTTCGCCTCGGCGGCTGCCGGCACGTCACCTTGCTGCGGCTCGAGGTCGAGAAGCTCGTAGATCATGCGCGCATTGACCAGCGACTTTTCCATACCGACCTGCATGCGCGCCAGCCGCCTGGCCGGATCATAGGCAAGCAGCAGGGCGGTGAGGAAGGCAACGACGGCGCCCGGCGGCTGGCCGCCGACGGTCGCCCGGTAGCCGGAATAGGCGATGACGCCGGCGACGGCGAAGCCGGCCAGCATGTCGGAGATCGGCGTCAGCCGTTCGGAGACGCGGGCGATCTTGTTTGCCCGCTGCTCGGCGCCGGCGACGAGGCCGCCGATGCGGCGCGACAGCTCGTCTTCCAAGGTGAAGGCCTTGACGATAGCGATGCCTTGCGTCGCTTCCTGCATGGCGCCGATCAGCCGCGAGTTGATCTGCACCGACTCACGCGTGATGCGACGCACCCGACGCATCAGATAGCTGACACTGTAGATCAAGGGCGGCCCGATCAGCAGCGACATCGCCGAGAGCACCGGGTCCTGCCAGATCATGACGCCGACCAGCGCGACAAGCGATACGGCATCGCGCGCCAGCGATGTCAGCGTCATCGACAGGAGATCGCGGATGCCGTTGACGTTCTCGTTGATCTGCGCGGCGAGCCGGCCCGAGCGGGTGTCGTTGAAGAAGCCGACGCCGAGCTTCATTAGATGGTCGAAGATGCGGCGCTGGTAGCGCGCCACCAGATTGTTGCCGATCTTGGCCAGCGTCACTGCCTGGCCGTAGCTGGCCAGCCCGCGCAGCATGAAGGCGGCCAGGATCGACACGCTGATCAGCGCGATAAGATCGCCGCGCTGCTTATAGAAGATCTGGTCGACGACATCCTTCATGATCCAGGCGGTGAAGGCGGTCGTCGCCGCGATCGTCACCAGGCACAGCACGGCAAGAGCATAGTACCAGCGATAATCGCGGCTGTTCTCGGCGACGATGCGGCGGATCACCGCCACGATCTCGCTGGGCCGGGCTTTCCCTTTGGTTGGTGCTGGAAGTGTCAAGTTGGAGCGCTTTGTGGTTTTGGCTTCGGCCGGCTGCAATTCGGCAACCTCTTAACGCCCCGATGGCGGCTTGCCTATGGCCGAGGACGGCGAAACTTCGTCGCGGCGCAGCTTGTATCCTAGACCCGCCAGCGCCGCCCCGCCGTCTGCACGCCGAACAGCGACGGATTTCTGGCATAGGCGGCCAGCCCTAAAAGCGCCGCCAGCGGATGGGTGATGACATAGACCGGCATGCTGCGCATCAGGGCGCTGTGCGGCGCCTTGTCCTCGAAGGCGGCGCGGAAATTGCCGGTGCGCAGTGCCGGCAGGATTTTTTGCGCGATGCCGCCGGTGAGAAACACGCCGCCGCGGCTCATGAACACTAGAGCGAGATCGCCGGCGGTGCGCCCCAGGCAAGTGACGAAGATCGACAGCGCCTCTTCGGCCACCGGATCGTTCTTTGCCAGTGCCGCGGCGGTGACCTCGGCAGGCGTTGTAAAGGGCGACGGCTTGCCGTCCGCCTTGGCCACCGCCCGGTAGGCATTGACCAGGCCGCGTCCGGACAGGATCTGTTCGCCGGAGATGCGGCCCTCGAGCTTCTCGATATGCGGAAACACCTGGAAATCGCGCGGCGAGCGCGGGCCGATATCCATATGGCCGCCCTCGCCGGGTACCGGTATCCAGTGATGCAGCGCATAAACCAGCCCGGCGACACCGAGCCCAGTTCCCGGGCCGAGCACCACCCGCCCGGAATTCGGTTCCGGCTCGTCGCCGCCGATCTTTTCCATGTGCTCTTCGCCGAGCGCGACGACAGCCAGCGCCTGCGCCTCGAAGTCGTTGAGCACCACGACGTCGCTGAGACCGAGACTGGCGAACATCTGTCTCGGCTTGACGATCCATGGGCAATTGGTAAGCGGGATCTCGTCGCTTTCGACAGGACCGGCTACCGCCAGCACAGCCGAATTCGGCCGGACCGACGAGCGGTCGAGCACGGCCGACTGGATCGCCTCGTCTATCGTATTGAAGTTGGCGGTCTGGACGATTGTCGGCTCGCCGGCCTCGGAATTCGCGTCGAGCACAATCGAGAAGCGCGCATTGGTGCCGCCTATGTCGCCGATCAGGATCGGAAATCGCAACAGAGTGTCGTCGTCGCTTACGCCTGGCATGCTCTCGTCCGTTCCCGACGCGTATCGCCGTTCTCTCGTTGACTAGCGCATGACCGCAAAAAGGGAAATCGGTTTTCGAAGTGGAGATGCACGGATGCAGACAGCAAACACGCTGCCCGCATCAGTGCCCCGGTCGTGGCCGCGGCAGCGGAATGCCGATCTCGGGGGTCGCCACAAAGGCGTTCGCCGAGGCCGGAAGCGCTGCCGCGCCGGCTGCGACCGTCGGCGGCGGCGAAGGTTCTGCCGCGATCGGCACGCCGTCGCCATAGTAGGTGACTGCTTCCGCCGAGGGCGGAGCCGGCGCGTCGAGCACGAACTGGCATTGCCTGGGCAGGTTCGCCATCGTCATCACGTCGCGTGCCTTCGGCTTGTCCGGGTTCTTGTTGGGGCGCCACGGCCCCTCGGTGAACCACCAGGCCAGCGCCTGGTCGCAGCCATCGCCCGGCGCCGTCGCTTCCTGCGCCTTGCAGTCGGGTGATCCAGCCTGGCAGCCGATGCGAATGTGGAAGTGGTAGTCGTGGCCCCAGAACGGCCTGACCTTGCGCAACCAGCCGCGGTCGCCTTTGACCGTGTCGCAGAGCTTCTTCTTGATCCCTGGATTGACCAGGATGCGCTCGACTTCGGGATAGCTCGCGGCGCGCTTCAACAGCCGCGTATGCATCGGCGTCCACACGCCGTCCTTCACCAAGTGGGTTTTTTCATCGACCATCAAGGTAGCGCTGATGTTTTCGCGCTCTTCGGCCGAGAGCTTGCGGTCGGGCATCGGCGTCAGCCAGATGTCGGCGTCGAGGCCGATCTGGTGGGAGGCATGGCCGGTCAGCATCGGCCCGCCGCGCGGCTGCGAAATGTCGCCGATCAATAGGCCCGGCCAGCCGTCGGCGGCAGCGTCGCGCGACAATTTCTCGATCAGCGCGATCATTGCGGGATGACCCCAGCGGCGGTTGCGCGACGGCCGCATCACCTCCCAGTGCCGGCCATCCATGGGCAGGGCGACGCCGCCGGAAAAACAGCCTTTGGAGTAGAAGCCGATCGATTGCGCTGCTGCGACCGCCGGCAGCCTTTTGGCGCCAAACAGGTCTTTTGCCCGTTGCTCGGCGCCCGCCGTCTGCGTTGCCAGCGCTGTCAAGCTGGCGACGGCCAGTGCTGCCGAAAGCAGCAGTGTTTTGCCGGGCAAGGCTCGCTTTAACGTCTTCCCCAAGCTGGACCCCTCCGCGATTTGAACCGCATCATACCACGCCCCGCGCAACGTATCGATCATGACCGTTTCATCGGGCTGCGCGCCTCGCCGTCGCGCCAGTCGCCGCTCGCCCACATGGCGTCGAGCGCCGAACGGTAGTCGGGGAAGCGAAACCCATAGCCGGCCGCCTTGATCGCCGCGTTGGCGACACGCTTGTTCTCGCCGTAGAAGGACCGCGCCATGGGCGAAAGTTGGGCGGTCTCGAACGGAATTTCGGGCGGCGGCTCGATGCCCATCAATTGGGCGGCATAGGCGACGACGTCCTGCGGCGGCGCCGGCAGGTCGTCGGTGACGTTGAAGATGCCGCCGCGATTGCCTTCGGCCAGATGCCAGAGCGCGCCGGCAATGTCGTCGCAATGGATGCGGTTGAACACCTGGCCCGGCTTGACCAGCCGCCGCGCAGTGCCGTTTTCCAGATTGACCAAGGCGTTGCGGCCTGGCCCATAAATGCCGGAAAGCCGCAGGATCGCCACCGGCCGGCCGGTGTCGTGGCCCAGTTTCAGCCAATCCTGCTCGGCGGCAACCCTCATCGCTGATCGCTTCGATACTGGCCGGCATTCGGCGGCCTCGTCCACCCAATTGCCGCCATGGTCGCCATAGACGCCGACGGTCGAGAGATAGGCGATCCATTCGAGCTCCGGCATGTTGGCCGTGATCACCTCGCGAGCCGCACCCAGCACCGGGTCGCCGGCCTCGTCCGGCGCGACCGAGACGACGAGATGGGTTGTCTTCCCAAGCGCATCGCCGATTTCGGAGGTCAGCGTGCCATCGAAACGCAGCGGCACGATACCGGCTTGCCGCAGCGCCGCGAATTTTTCCAGCGACCGTGTTGTACCGAAGATCGCTGTGTCGGCATCCTTGTTGGCGCGGGCAAAGGCCTTGCCCGAATAACCGGCGCCGAAGATGAAAATCTGCTGTTTGGTCATGTATGTGCCTCGATCGGCTTTGGCAGGGCCAGAAGCCATTCGCCTCTCACCGCCTCGTCATCTTCTGCTTGCAATGCGGCCGCTGCACGCTCGGCAAACTCCCGACTCGGCACCAGCCGCAACAGCGCCCATACCGCAGCTCCGCGAACCAGGGGCGAGGCGTCGTCGAGCAGCGCGCGGACGGCGCCGGCCAGCGACAAGTCCTGGGAATTGCCGGCGGCGATCAGCACGTTGCGGATAAAACGGGCGCGGCCGATGCGCTTGACCGGCGAGCCCGAAAAAAGCACGCGGAAGGCAGCGTCGTCGAGGCGCAGCAGCTCGGCGATCGGCGGTTCGCGCAAGTCCGCGCGGGCGGCAAGCTTTGCCTCCGAAGCGGCTTGGGCGAACTTGTTCCACGGGCAGGCGGCCAGGCAGTCGTCGCAGCCATAGATGCGATTGCCGATCTTTTCCCGGAACTCATGCGGGATCGGTCCTTTGTTCTCGATGGTGAGGTATGAAATGCAGCGCCGCGCATCGAGCCGGTAAGGCGCCGGAAAGGCATCCGTCGGGCAAACGTCGAGGCAGGCCCGGCAGGAGCCGCAATGGTCGTCCTCAGGCGCGTCCGGCACCAGTTCGGCCGTCGTGAAGATGGTGCCGAGGAACAGCCAGGAGCCATGCGTTCGGCTGACCAGGTTGGTGTGCTTGCCTTGCCAGCCGAGGCCGGCCGCCTCGGCCAGCGGCTTTTCCATCACCGGCGCGGTGTCGACAAACACTTTCACGTCCCCGCCGGCGCGCGCCACGATCTTGCCGGCGATCTCCTTCAGCCGGCCTTTCATCACGTCATGATAGTCGCGGTTCTGCGCATAGGCCGAGATCGCGCCGCGGTCGCGCTTTGCCAGGATGTCGCGTGGGTCGTGGTCGGGGCCGTAATTCATCGCCAGCACGACGATCGAGCGGACCTCTGGCCAAAGCGTCGTCGGTTTGCCTCGCCGCTCGAGCGTTTCGGCAATCCAGCCCATCGAGCCGTGAAAGCCGTCGGCAACGAATTCGGCCAGCCGTTCCGGCGCCTGCGGAATCGCATCGGGCGTGGTGACGGCAACGGCGTCGAAGCCGGCATTCCGCGCCTCGCGGTCGATCAGCGCGCGCAGCTTTGCCGTATCAGAAATCGAGGTCCGCATAATGTGACACCGGCGACAGGCCACGCACCCGGTCGGACAGAAGCGGCCGGAACGAAGGCCGTGATTTCACCCTTGTATACCATTCGCGCGCGGCGCTGTGTTCGCGCCAGTCGATCTCGCCGAGATAGTCGAGCACCGACAGTGCTGCCGCCGCCGCGAGATCGGCATAGGTGACCTTGTTGCCGGCCAGCCAATGACGGGTGCCGGCCAGCCAGTTGGTGTATTTCATGTGCTGGCGGATATTGGCGCGGGCGGCGCGGATCGCCGCCGAATCGGGCGATCCGCCGCCTGCCGTTTCCGGCATGACCGGCTTCAGAACGCGTTCGCGCACCAGATGCCGGGTAACCTCGCTTTCCGCCTTGTTGAGGTACCAGTCGGTCAGCCGGCGGATTTCGGCGCGCTCCATCGGATCCTCGGCGAATAGCCGCTTGTCGCGCTTGAGTACGCCGCGCGTCTCGTCGAGATATTCGGCAATGACCATCGCGCCGACGATCGGCACGTCGCCTTCGGCGAGCAGGATCGGCAGCGTGCCGGCCGGGTTCAGCGCCAGGAACTCCTTGCGCCGCGTCCACGGCTTCTCCTCGATCAGCGCTAGTTCCTCGCCATACTCACCAAAGGCGAGGCGGACGAAGCGGCAGCTGGCGAACATCGGATGGTGGAAAAGCGTCAGCATGGTCCCGCGATAATAGAGCGCACTGGCAAATCGCCGGCTGCGCCGGTAAGTCTTGGCCGCCCGATTCAGCGGGCTGTCAGGGTGCTGCGACCTATAGGGGGAGTTCCGCGCCGTGACAAGCAAGCCCTTTTCTCAAGCCCTCACTCCAACGCCGAGGTTGCCATGGAAAGCCAGACCGTCGTCGAAGCGCTGCTGCTCGGCCTGCTCGAGGGCCTGACCGAGTTCATTCCGGTATCTTCGACCGGTCACATCCTTCTCGCCGGCCATTTCCTCGGCTTTCATTCGACCGGCAAGGCCTTCGAGATCCTGATCCAGCTCGGCGCCATATTGGCGATCCTCAGCGTCTACTTCCGCCGTCTCTGGAAGATGCTGCTCGAGCTACCCTACGATCGGCTGACGCGGCATTTCGTCCTTGGCATTCTCATCGCATTCCTGCCGGCGGCCATTATCGGCGCACTGGCGCATGACTTCATCAAGACGGTGCTGTTCGAATCGCCGCGGCTGATCTGCATCATGCTGATCATCGGCGGTGTCATCCTGCTGCTGGTCGATCGCATGAAGCCGAAGCCGTATTACCACGATGTCGAGCGGTTCCCGACCAGGCTTTATCTGCAGATCGGGCTGTTCCAGTGCTTGTCGCTGATCCCCGGCACGTCGCGCTCGGGTTCGACCATCGTCGGCGCGCTGCTGCTCGGGGTCGACAAACGGGCGGCGGCGGAATTCTCCTTCTTCCTCGCCATACCGACGATGGTCGGCGCCTTCGCCTTCGACCTGTTCAAGAATCGCAATGTGCTGAGCAGCGCCGACCTGCCCATCATCACCGTCGGTTTCGTCGCCGCCTTCGTCACGGCATTGATCGTCGTGCGCTTCCTGCTCGACTACGTCTCGCGCCACGGCTATGCGCTGTTCGGCTGGTGGCGGCTGGTCGTCGGCATCGTCGGGCTGGCGGGGCTGGCAATCTGGGGGTGAGCCGGCGCGGATAGCGCAATCCCAGCCGGAACTCTATTCTTGCCCGAAGCCGAGCCATACGATCTTGTGGACGTATGGTTGGCAGGGGGAATGCATGAGCGAAGTTCTTGACGCCCTCGTTATTGGCGCCGGTCCGGCGGGACTCGGCGTCAGTTACTTCTTGAAACGGCAGGACCGCGACCACCGCGTGCTCGATCGAGGCCGGATCGGCGAGACGTGGCGAACGCAGCGGTGGAACTCGTTTCGACTGAATTCGCCGACCATTCGCTCCATCTTACCCGGTGATTCCTACGAGGGGCCCGAGCCGTGGGGCGCGATAAGCCACCACGAATTTGTCGCGTATCTCGAAGGCTATGCCGAGCGGCACCGCCTGCCGGTAAGCACCCAAACTCCGGTGCAAGAGCTGACGAGAGACGACGGGATCTTTCGCATCACCACGACGGACGGGGCATTTCTGGCGCGCAACGTGGTGATCGCCACCGGCGACCAGAATCGGCAGGTCCGGCCAGCAGGGTCGGCGGATTTGCCAACCGCAATTGGCCAAGTCGATTCCTCGGCTTATCGCAACCCGGCCGAGTTCGAGAGTGGCGCGGTGCTGGTGGTCGGCAGCGGCCAGTCGGGCGGCCAGATCGCCGAGGATCTGGCGTTGGCAGGACGTGTGGTCTTTTTGGCGACCAGCCGCAACGGCCGTTGGGTGCGGCGCTACCGCGGGGGCAACATACTTAAATGGCTGACGCTGTCCGGTTTTCTCGACGTTCCGCGCAAGGAACTCGTCCTCCCTTCCGGCAAGCTGCAGGCCCGCGCGCTGGTCGGCGCGACGCACACGATCAGTTTGCAATCGCTGAGTGCGCAAGGCGTGGTGCTGCTCGGCCGCTTCAGGGGAGTGGAGAATGGCAGCCTCGTCTTCGGCGACGAGCTCGACGACCACATGCGATTTGCCGACGAGGTCTCCGCGAATACCAAGCGCCTGGTCGACGGGTACATTGAGCGCGCCGGCCTCGATGCGCCACTGGCCGAGGATGATCCGGCCGAGACGGTTGACCCGCGCTTGCCCGATCCTCCGATCCGCTCCCTCGACTGGACGGCAAGCGGCATCAGATCAGTGATCTGGTGCACGGGCTTCACCGGCGATTTCTCATGGGTCCGGCTCCCCGGCGCCCTCGATGCAGCCGGCCAGCCCGTCCACGAGGATGGCGTCGGCGCTGTTCCAGGTCTCTTTTTCGCCGGCCTCGATTTCGGATCGACGCGGAAGTCGGGCACCATACCGGCCATTCCAGAGGAGGCGGCCGCCGTCGTGGAGCGACTTGTCCAAGCGGGAGCCGACTTGCCACGGAACGGCGTCTAACCGTCGAACGCGGGTTCTTGAACGTGCAAGAACATGACAGCTCTGGCGCGATCAAGACGACGCACGCTGCCTTTTGTCGAAGCGCACCGACAATTTTCCGTAGTCCATTGGTGCGACAGCCAGAAATCGCGAGCACCTTCGATACGGCGCTCCGATTCGCGGCCGACTGCATCCATTGCCTCCATCAGCGTGCGGCGGCCTTGACCTCGGCTGGTCGTCGTCGTGCTGACAGCACTGGCCATATGGGATGAGCCGGCGCAGTCGTTCGGAATGGTCGACCTGGAGACGCCAAAGGAGGTGCGTCAAGGCGCACGATCGGTCAGCGCGCTCGCGCCTTCCTCCGCGGCGCAATGTGCGCAGCAGTAGATGATGTCATCCTGTTCGACGCCATGTCCGATGATCCGGCATCCGCAATGCGGACACGTCGGAGCAAGTTTCTGGACCGCGCATTCGAAGCTGTCGAATGTGTAGGTCTCGTCGGCCATCGTCACGTTGAAAGCCTTGTCGTAGTCATTCCCGCATTGATCGCATCTGGCCATAGTTCTTCTCCTTCTTTCACTGGCTTCAAGCTCGACCAACCTGTCGCGCGGCGATAGGTTCCCGCCAGGATCAGGGGGCCGTCCTAAGCCGGAGACGAGAGCGAGCCTACGCGACGGCGCTGTTCGATCGCACGGATCACCTCGTCGATATCCCGCGGCTCGATGTCGAGTTCCTTCAGGCCAGGCGCGTCGATTGCTGCCACATTGTCCTGACGCATAAGATCGATCTGGTTGCGCGTTATGGGGGCAGCCGGGAGGAGTTCCGCGACGCCAGCCAAGGCGTTCCATACCGCAAACGGCACCGGCATCAGCTTGACGTGCGTATCGAGCTGTCGGGCGATCTCCCGAAGCAGTTCCTTATAGGTATAGATACGCGGGCCACCGAATTCGAATATGGATGAACCCTGGGTTCGCCCGTCGATCAGCCGGCTCACTGCTTCTGCGACGTCTGCCACATAGACCGGCTGAAGCCGTGTGCCACCATCGCCGAACAGCGGATAGACCGGCAGGAGGCGTATCATCCTCACAATGGTCGTGAGGAAAGCGTCGTCAGGTCCTGTCATGACGGCGGGACGCACAATGAAAGCGCCGGGAAATGCGCTTTCCACGGCACCTTCTCCGCGCCCACGCGCCCTTATGTAATTCGAATCCGATTGAGGATCGGAGCCGATCCCTGAAATCTGGACGAACTGGTCGATCTCGCGGTCGCGCGACGCGGCAGCGAGATCGGCCGCGGCTTTCACATGCACGCGTTCAAAGGTCTGGACGCCCTGCTCGACGTAAAGACTGACGGCATTCACGACCGCCTGTGATCCGGTAATGGCCGACCCGATCGAGGACGCATCCAATATATCCGCCTCGACTGCTTCGGGCATCCTTGTAACCGAGGAAAAGACCAGGGCCACGCGAGCCGGATGGCGAGATGCGGCGCGCACCGTGAAACCTCTTTCCAGGAGCCGCTTCACGATCCTGCGCCCGAGAAAGCCAGTTCCGCCGAACACGGTGACGATCCGTTCCGGGTTGAGATCGTCGGGATCCATTTGCCTCGCCATCCCTTTGTCCTCGCATAGCTGCCACGCGGACTGCCCTGGCCGGCATTTGAACCAGCCCGTCGAACATCAGGACGATTGGGGAACAACGCAGGAACGCTTTTGTTCCAGTCAGCGCTGGGCGGATGCTTGACAGATCGGCAAACCATGATCTGAACCGCAGGCGCAGCAAAACGGCCCCACGTCGAGAATGGCCTAGTTTCGCCCGTAAAACACATTCTCGACATGCACCGGCCAGCGCCACGGCAGCACCGCCACCATGTCGAAGCGCACCGATAATTTTCCGTAGTCGGATTGGCGCGACAGCCAGAAATCGGCGGCGCCTTCGATGCGGTGCTCCGATTCGCGACCGACGGCTTCCATTGCCTCCATCAGCGTGCGGCGCGCCTTGACCTCGACGATCAGCACCAGATCGCCACGCCGCGCGATCAGGTCGATCTCGCCGAACCTGGTGCGGTGGCGGCGGGCCAGAATTCGGTAGCCTTTCAGCATCAGCGCCGCCGCCGCCAGCCATTCGCCGTGATGGCCGCGCCGGTAGGCCTTTTGCCGGCTGGCGCTCGGCCGTTCAGCCATCGCCGTCTCCGCCGGTCCCGTCTCTTCCGGCATTCTTGAGGTCGAGCAGCCGACGATAGAGCGTCTGCTTCTGGCCACCCGTCATCTTGGCGGCTTCCGCCGCTGCCTTGGAGGCCGGCATCTCGGCGGCGAGCGAAAGCAGCAGCCGGTCGATGTCTTCAGGCTCATCAGCGACAACATCCGCCAGGCCGACGCAGATGACGATTTCGCCTTTCGGCGTATCAGCTGCGGCGTAATGGCTGGCGAGCGACTGCAGGGTGCCGGTCCGCATCTCCTCGAAGGTCTTGGTCAGCTCGCGGCCGATGGCTGCCTTGCGGGCAACGCCCAGCACCTCGACCATGGCGCTGAGCGTCTCGGCCAGCCGGCGCGGCGATTCGAAGAAGATCAACGTTGCCGGCACCGCCTTCAGCGCTTCCAGCCGCGTCAGCCGCTGCCCGGTCTTCACCGGCAGGAAGCCGGCAAACAGAAACGCGTCCGAGGGCAGGCCGGATGCCGTCAAAGCGGCAAGTGCTGCTGATGGGCCGGGGATCGGCACGACACGAATGCCGCGTTCCAGCGCCTCACCGACCAGCCTGTAGCCGGGGTCGGAGATGAGCGGCGTGCCGGC
>NZ_JAMYPX010000050.1:0-26872 GCF_040320585.1 Mesorhizobium sp. M0663 | reverse complement strand
AAAGTTCGAAACCAGCCGACAGACCATCATGCGAGTCAGAGACGACAGTTCACGTTCCGTTCGACCTTAGCGTATGATTTCGAGCAGCTCTTGTTCTGACCCCTAACTGTTCTCGATCGTGCCGTGTCAGATCCAGAGGTCCCAACCCTCACCGCGGTCATCGACCCCACTGAAGACTTACCCTGCGCAGCCGTTGAGGCGATTAATAGCCGGGCGGTGTTCAACTCGGGGAGAGACAGCCGGCACCTACTTACTTGGTGCTGAGTGCGCGAAGGATGCGGTTCTGACCGCTCTGCAATCACGAAGCCATTGGCTCTTTTCGGCTCACGGGGCATTCGACCCTGTCGACGTGCGCAGGTCAGGGTTGCACTTGGCCGGAGGTGAGTTTCTTTCTCTCGATGACCTGTTCACACTCACTGATCTCAAACCGCCGCGGTTGGTGATGCTGTCCTCATGTGACACGGGCCACCATATGGTTGGATCGGCCGCGGACGAGTTCATTGGCCTGCCGCTCGGGTTTCTGCAATTGGGCGCGGGGGCTGTTCTGGCCACGCGCTGGCCCGTGAGTGACGTGGCGACGGCGCTCTTCGTATCCGCTTTCATGACGAGTCATATATTGAATCGGAATCGTCCTGCGTTCGCCCTTCAAGACGGGCAACATTGGGTGCGCGAGGCAACCGTCGAGCTGCTGCGGCCCATAGTGGCCGGCTTTATTGCCGACAACATTCCGCCAGCGACTCGCTCAGCGCTTCAAGAATTTGATCGTACGCTTGCCGGCATGGATCCATCGTCGAAGGTATTTAGCCACCCCTACTATTGGGGTGGCTTCGTTATCTACGGCGCCTAAGTACGAAGCGCTCGTGGTCACTACGGATGAACCTGAACAGCTGGCACCCGAGCTATCGTGCGTGTTCTCAACGCTATTGGCATTTTCGGAACGACGTCGGTGAGTTGGGGCACACCTTCCTCCATAGCTGCGCTAGCTCTTCCACCTCGTCGCGGTCAAACCTATTGAATGGCAGTTTTTGACATCAATCTCTGCTCTTGCGTGGATTTACCTGTATGCCCCAAACACGAACCAAAAAACTAATATGGCAATGACAGTCAATTTGTGCCGCATGAAACCACTCGGAAGAATATCGCTGGGTTAGAACCGTGGCCGACACCGGGTAGCAAACTGGCTTTCCGGGATGGAGTGTGAAGATGAAAAAAGCGAATCCTAAATCTGAAATTAACCTCGACTCGTTCTCTCTGACCAGCTTCATGGAGCACGGCGTCACAAGAGCGCGAATGCTTCCCTTGATCGTGTATATCGAAGAACATGGTGACCTAGTATACCTATCGACTGAGGATGAATCGACAGTGTACCAAGTGCCGAGAGATTCCATCCGAATCCTATCGGAGGCCTACCAGACTATTCTTGATAATGGAAAGAGACGTCGGTACTATCGGATTGAGGTTGACAGGTCGGCGCCGTGTTTGGAAATGCATTCCGGTTCCGCAGGGCAGCTACTCGAAAATCTAGACAAAACCTCTGCGAAGTATCTTGCTCGCACACTTCAAGTGAAAATTGAATTCAACGCAAATGGCGAAGGGCTTTTGACCTACGGAAATAAGAAAATAGCCTGCCTTGGAAAGCCCAATTTGAGCTACCCGCGCGATCTTACGGTTCAGAATATAGAGGGGGTTCAATATCAGGGCGACTACAAAAATGCGTACAAATTCAAGATATGGATAAGCAGTGAGTTCAACAACGCTGAAATGCCATGGGCTGTAAAAATTTGGGGTCAAAAAGGCATCTTCATCCACGAGGGACCGGATACCCTTGCGGACAATGGCGGGCCCAGCCAAGGCTGCATTCATCTCGGACCTCCAAATGCCAAGGATTTCTATGATTGGATTACCGGACAAACTCGGATTCAAATCTCCTACCCTTGGTCCACTCAAGCAGAGCCGGCAGTCTGACCGGCGATAGGTCGTAGGGGAAAGCGCTATTTCGAAGCCAGTTGTTGCAGGGGAATCTTTTCAGCGCCAGCGCCACGTTCGACAAAGCGATCTTCGACCCCCGGCGGAGCAGCCCGACTATACCTGGCAAACAGGTGCACCACCGCATTGAATTGATAGACCCGTATATACGTCCACAGCGCACGACGCGCATTGTTGGGCAAATGACCGATCTTGTCGTCGGGGCGGGCAATCTCTCCCACAAGCGTCAGCCAGTACGAAAACAGCCCCCCGAAATCGCGCACGCTGATTACACCGTTGGCAATCAGATGTTCGATCGATTCCAACTGCGTAAGAAAGCCGTCAAAAGCGGCACGTATAGCCCGATCCTTGCCGGTAAACGGCTCTTGTCTGGTAGAATTGTCCTTCAGTTCATCTGGTGAGTTTACCCAATGCTTTGCCAAGGCGGCGGGCAATTCAGGTGTCACCACCTCTCCAAAGGCGGCAAGCTGAGCCCGTCCTTGGTCGAGAAGCTGCATCGCGAAACGCACATTTTCGTCAGCATAGAACTCCTTCATGTGCTTGACGGCCATGACGGCGCGCTCGCGTCTTCGCGCCCGCTTCGCTTCTTCGCTATTCATCCGATACTGGTAAAGACCGATTGCCAGCCCGGCCGCCGTCAGGGCGAGTCCTATGAACGGTGCTGCGTTCGCATCCGGCATCTGTCGCCTTTTAACCGTCGGCTTCGCCGCTTCCCGGTGTGGTCTTGTACACCTTGGTGCCGAGATAGGTCGCGTGGCTGACCAACAATACCGCGGTGAACGCCGCGCCCGGGTCCGGCAGGTGGACGAGCCCGGTCAAGATACTGTCCGGAGCAATCGCGCGAAGCTGTTCGGTCAGCATCGCGAAATACCCAAGCACGAGGGTGACCGTCAACACGACGTTTTGCAGTCTCGAGATGTCGACATATGCCGAATCCGCCACCTGCTCGCCCATGAATACATCGGCAATCGATGCCTCGGTCGGATCATCGCGCGCATCAAGTGCCGTAGATGGTGCTGCAAGAAAGGAGCCGCGATCCGAGAAATCCTTTGTGTCTCTCTTCGATGCCCCTATCGTCGTCACATCTTCCAGTCCTCTGGAATTAAGAATGAGTGCTGAAATCATCGGTGAGGCGAAGGCGATGCCGAGCGCCGCGGCAATCGACGCCGGTATCTGCGGGAACGACGTTGGTGCTCCCAGTCCGACATTGAACAGCGCGATCGTCGCGAAGCCTCCAAGCGCAACGATTGTCCACAGCGTCACCTGCGCACGCGCAAGCGATACGCGGTTGCGCTCATCGATCCAGATGCCGTCAACCCGCCCCTTGGTCCCGAGGCCGAGCGCAATGGCGAGCCCCGCGATCCCAAGCGTGGCGCAAAACAACTGCAGCAGGATCGATCTGGTCCCGGCAACGTTCTTGACGCCTATAATCGTCGCGACCACGCTGTCGAGGAAGCTGGTTTGCGCCTTGATGGGTACGAGATTTCCCGCGCTGCGCGCGATCAACTCGCATGAGGCCGCGTCGTTGGCAGTGGTGGCCGCATCGGCATCGGTTTTTGTATCGTCGGGCGGTGCCGCTATCCCGACGTTCAGGCACTTGCGGATCAGCTGGATTGCCTCGCCAACCTTGTCTCCGAACTCCTTTACGTCATTTTTAGCCTCAGTGGACGCTGGTGCATCGTCGACGGGACTTTGCGACTCTGATGTAGCCTGTGGATTTGATGCCGGTGCCGCCGGCGCTGCCGTTTTGACCGTGGCCGGAATGACGTACTTTCCGCTACCGTCCTCAAGAAAGCTGCAAGCACGGCGCTTCCAGTTCGGGAAAAGTTTCTGGTCGCTGACACAAATGTCGGCCAGATTGCGGACGATGTCGTACTGGAAGCCGGTGCTCGACATCTGCCAGCGGACTGTGCCGTCTATTCGTCCCGTCCCGGTTGCCAGAATGCAGCCAAGGACAAAGAGGATCGACGCGGCAATCCCAATGACCCATGCGGCAATGCGCATTTTCCGCGGCACGGTCCACGTCCTGATCGTCAGACCGGTCAAACTGTAGGAAGAGACGTAGCCCAATCGGCCGTCGGCAGGTGGGTCCACCATTTCGAACAGCCGGTAGCGCAAGCCAGCTTTGCTGGAAAACTCTCCTGCTTGCCGCGTGCTCTCCTGAAAAATCCACGAGGGCGGCGCGCGGCCGGCGTCACTGGGATCGAACAACGGCCTGCTGTTGGCGTCGATCTGCCACAAAGCAGCTTGTTGCGGCAAAGCCGGTCCGTCGTACTTTTCCTCGACGACCTTTTTGACGACCATCTTCATGCGCGTGTAGTTGTCCGCCTCATCGGCGTTGACCAAGGGTCCTGCCCGCTTCATTTGACCGAGCAGACCGCGCGGTCGCGCATTTTTCGCGATGAAGGTTAGGACGGACCAAAGCCGGTCCTGCGCCTTGTCGGGCTCATTACCTTGAGCGGTCAGTCCGCTCGCTTCGCCCCAAACAAACGATGGAAACAATTCAACATCATTAACAGCCATCGGCTTTCCCCCGAGCGATCGACTAATGTCGACCGTATCCCACCGCAGCACTTTGCTTACTAGCCAAGCATTATGATGTATGATTAGATAAATTTTGCAATCAAAACGTAAACTAATTTTTTCGAATCTCGCTCGGCGGCCTTTGGAGGTGTGTAAAGGGCCTATACGGAGTCGTCGAATAAATCGAGGAAGCTAAGCCGCAGTAATTTTCGATTTTTTCGACCTGTTCATTTTCGGGGGGGGGCGTGTCGCGAAGACCATGAAGGCATTCGGCGGTAACCTGTCTGGCGGGTTGGCTTGGGAGCTCTTTCTTGAGGGAGGCATAACGGACGGAGCGTCCGGAAAGATATTTGAGTACGACGCCACGGGCGCGCCGGAAAAACTAAATCGTGCTGTGCTGCAGGTTACGAAGATCCTCGTCCGGGCGGGAGGGACTGACCGGATCGTCATTGAGCTGGCCAAGGCCATCGACATCCCTGCTGGACTGATCAACGCGCCTAATAACGGGTTTCGCCCGGAGGCCGAACTCCAGGACGAGATCAACAAGGCGCTGACTGCCACCAAGACAAATCTTGTGCGGCAGTTTGCTGCGCTGTTGCAGGAAGCCGAGCGACGCCTGCAGGTCGTAGAGATCAGGGTGTCGGACGAAGCGAAGTTTCTCGCTATCGATGCACCATTCGGAACCGGCAAGGCCTTTGCCGGCGGCTCGATCAAGTTAAGGTTGTTCGCTGAAAACTCGCTTGAGCAGAACCCGCTACAGATCAAGTTTGGCGGCAGATGCGAGGTTGCCGGTACAGCGCTGCTGGCTATCGGTCCGGTTACGCGCGCGGTCGCGATGGTCTGCATTGTCGAGATGAATGCCGGTGCGACCGTCCGCATCGATGTCGATGATTTCAACATCAGTCTTCCTGAATTCGAGCTGCCGTCGCTCGAGCTGCCGTCCATTCCGCTGAAACTGAAGGGCGACCTGAACGACCTGAAGGGACTTGCGGGCGCGTTTCAGCGGCTCGTAAAGAAAGTTGACGCGGCGAACATCGAGGCCAGCTTCAAACAGGATCCGGCACCTGGAGCGGGCGAGGAAGCACGGCTGGCGTTGCGCGCAAGGCCGGGCCAACCCGGCGGCATCGACTGGGCTGTCGTACTGCATGATTTTGTCGATGGCGACTGGGTCGACGGCCAGATCGAGGCAAAACTCGCCAAGTTCAAGGCAACCGTCAAGCAGGTCGGCGGCACGACGGTGGCCACGTTCGACGCGATTCGGGTTGCCCGCACGGCAACCAAGATGATCATCGATGGCAACATTGCGGTGAACGCTCCACTGCAGGTCAAGGACAACAAGTCGCGCTTGGGACCGTTGGAAGTGTCCTGGGAAGGGCTCGCTGTCGCGCCGTCGGTATCGACTGGTGACAAGTCGTTGTGGGTCGACGTGAGTTTCCACCGCCTCCTCGTTCGCGTGCACGACGACCCCACTGCCTTTCTCGCCTTCTCCGGAAAGCTGAAGCTTTCCCCCAAGGGGGTCCAGGTCACGGAATTGCATCTAGTCGAGCCGTATCCGATTGAGTTGATCGCCAACACGGCCGCGGCTGTCGCACGCGAGGCGGCTCCAGTCGTCAAAGTCATTTTCAATCTCGTCGCCTCCGCTGCGAAGCAGACCGAAGAAATCATCATTATTCTCGGAAAGATGGCGGCCGCAGTCGCGCAGGCGGCCGTGCTGGTTGCCGGAGAGATCATCGACAGCGTTGCCGACCTGGTGACCAAGACGCTATCGGGAATTGCGGAACTGATTGCCGCGGCGCTGAAGGCGCTCGCGAAACTAGGTAAGGATACGCCGAATTTCATCGTCGAAATACGGATCGCGACCGATCCGATCGAGCTCAGGCAGGTCCTCATCACCTTGCCGCCGGTGGCGGAGCCGGCGCCGGCCACCCGCAAGAAGATTGCGGGCGGCGTACTCGGCGTGCAGGTCGAAATCGAAAACGGCTGGCAGCCTGGGCTCCTGATCGATTTCGTCAGCCAGCCCGGCGCCTATCTGACGTTAACGCATGATGTCTCAGCCCCTGGCTCGAAGCTGACAGCGGCAACGATATCGACCGATCTTTGGCTGAAGCGCGAAGAAGCCGGAGCCAGCACGACGACCCCGATCCGCGATGCCGACAAGCAGAAGGGCGATCGCGCCGAGAAGCCGCTGCTCGGTGTCAGCTTGAATCTTCTGGATAGCGCAAATGCCGGCAGTCTCATGGTGGTTATTGCGGGGCTCAGTCGCGGCAAGCCGGTTTTCTTTGAATGGCTTGATGGAGAGGCAACGAAGCTCCCGCTGCCGGTACCAGTCCCCAATATCAAGGCCATGACCGCGCCCGGCGCGTTCGTGTTCAAGCCGATCAAGGAGAAGTTCGACATCTCGGTCGAATTCGACAAGGACCGCATCCTGCCGCTGCTCGGTATGGGCGAGCCGGGAGAGGAAGAATCAAGCGCTCCGGGCGATCAGAGCTTTCTCGCAAAGCTGCAAAATTCGCTGTCGAATGTCATCTGGGTCAAGGACACCAGGACAAAAGCCGAAATCGACAAGCGTTCCGCTGAAGTCGATCTCATCCTCGGTCTTAAGGCTGCCGGCGTCGAGACCGAGGTCACGCTGAAGACCATTCTCGACCTCAACAATTTCGATGTGAAAATTGAGGCCGGTAAGCTGTTTCCGATCGTGTCGCGGCGAATCGAGGAGCATGCGCTCGGCCTGGTCTGGGTCGTCGAGCAGAAGGACAAGGACGAACGACTCGCGGACAAACCGGTCGAGATGTTCCAGCTCGGCTTCGCGGGCGGGCAAACCGGCTTCGAGCTCAATACAACGAATGCGCGGATGGAGCTGCGCTTTGATGGTCTGTCTTCCGACGGAAAGGGCGTGGTCTTCGACGTCGAGGTATTCAAGATCAGCGCCGGAGGCCTCGACGTGAAGGCGAAAGTCCGCGACACGGCGGTGCAAATGAACGGCATCAACGTGCCGTTTCGATTTACCGCAGGATCACTGGAGATCAGGGGTGGCCGGCTGGTCTCCGCGTCGATTGCCGGACGGGGTTCGCTGCCGCCGAAGCTGATCGGCGAAGCCGACTGCACGATAGCCCTGACGTTCGGCGAAGATGCCAATGAGGGCATCGTACTGCAATCGGGAAAGGTCGAGCTCGACAAGAAAGGCGATCCGATCGTCTGTCATGCGTCGCGTTTCACGCTGACGATCACCGACCTCGACATCGCCTTCGTCAAGGACAACGGTTATCACTTCTACTACCTCGTCACCGGATCGCTTCGGTTCACACCGAAATCGGGCGAGTTCGAGAGCGGACTGCTGCAGTTCCTCGATGGCGTGGAGATGAACCTCGAGCGCACGCCGCTATCGGCAGATCCCCGGGTTCTGATCAAGCACATCTCATTCCAGAAGTCGCTCAATCCGAAGAAGACCTTCAATCTATTCAATCTCTTCACCTTCGAGATCCGGGGCTTTGGCTATCATCCGGCGTCTCCGAAGTTCGGAGGGGATCCGGCCGTAAACGTATCCGGCCAGATCAAGTTCGTCGAAATCGGCGACGTCATGCAGCCGAATATTGACTTCCATGGTTTGTGGATTGCGCCGCCTGCCAAGGGTCAGTCGCTCCCTCGCATCAGGGCGGACGGACTCGGCATCGAGCTCAACCTCAAGGGAGCCATCCACGTGCGCGGCTCCGTGCTGGCGGTCGACCCGGGCACCACCGTGGAAGGGACCGAGCTGGCTCCGCCAGGTTATGACACCTACGGCTTTCTCGGCGAAGGCGAGCTGGAGATTCCGGGTTGGGGCAATCTTGCCACGAGTCTCGGCTTTCTCGAGCTGGAACGGCAGGATCATCCGGGTGAGCGGCGCAAGTCTTTCTTCTTCTATGCGGAGAAGCGCCAGATGTCGGTCGAAATACCGGCAGTCGTCTGGACCTTCTATCTGCGCGAGGTCGGCTTCGGCTTTGGCTTCCGCTACACGCTCGAAGCGCTTGCCGCCGCCGACCGCGCGCCGTCGATTCCGAAGCTGATCAGCGCGCTCGACGATATCTCGAAACGGCAGGGCGACCTGCACAAATTTTCCGCTTGGCGCCCGGAAGTCGAGGGCGATCATGTCACGCTGGCGCTAAAGGGAGCGATCCAGGCCTATCCCGCGGAGAAAAGCTGGAACGTCGAGGCGGAAGAAGCGGCGCAAAACCCGTTCCTGTTCGATCTGGTCGCCGCCATTCGTTCCGACTTCACGCTGTTCATGGGTCTGCGCGGCTGGCTCGGCACCAACTACATCGACTACCTCAACGACAAGGACAAGCTGCGGTCCAATCCCGGCCTGCGCGGTTACCTCTACATTTCAGCGCCGCACAAGCGGCTGCTCGCGCGTGCCATCGGCGACAGCAAAGGTTACATTGGGGATCGCATTCCAGCGCTGGCCAAATCCGGCGGCTCCGAGCCCCCGCTGCGCAGGGCGCTGCGCTCGATCGACTGGTCCGTCACGCTGTTCATCAAGCCTGGCCTGTTCCATTACGAGATGGGCTGGCCCGACCAGCTCGTCGTCCGCCTGATCGACGAACCCAACATGCGCGTCACCGTGCGTGGTGGCATGATCTTCCGCGCCGCCGATGACGGGTTGCTGTGGGGCTACAACATCGAAGCGGATGCGTTCTTCCGCTTCGGCGGATCGTTGCAGATCGGCCCCATCGGCATCGCCGGCGAAGCGTCGCTCGATGCACATCTGGTGGCACGCGTCATCTGCTATCTGTCCTGGCGTATCAAGGGATCGCTGATCTACGGCCTGATTGCACTGGATGCGGCGCTGGCGATCTCGATTCGCGCCTGGCTGGAAGTCGATCTCGGCTTCAAGACCTTCACCATACGCATCAGCTTCTCGCGGTCGCTGCAGTTGTCGGCCTCGGTCGAGATGGTGATCTCGACCGAGGGTGTTGGCGCCCAGGTGCATGCGCGCGTGGCCATTTCGGCATTCGGCTGCACGCTGTCGGTCAGCATCGGCTTCACGCTTGGCGGCTCGCAACTGGCGGAAGCTCGCGCCCGGGTGCAGCGCTTCATGGCGATGTCGATCACCGCCGAGGAACCCGATGCCGCGCCGGCGGTCAGTAGCCACACCGGCGACAAACGCATCGAGAGCGACGCGGAGTTCGCCGAGGCCCCGGCGATGGCGCCGTCGCCGGAACAAGTGGTCAAGCCAGGTTTGCCTGGATTGCCCGCCTCCCAGTTCCGCTCGCAATACGGCAGGGAAATGCTTCAGACGGACTTCTGGCTGATTATGCACGAGGCAAAGAAGAACATTGGCGGCAAGCAGGCGCCGGATGGTCATGCTTACGCGCTGCTTGTGCCTCGAGAGCCCGCGATCGATCCGATACAGGAAAAGACACGCGCCGCCTTCTACGCGGCGCCGACCGAGTTCGACGATGTCGATCCGAGCGCGCGCTCAGAGACGAAAGCGGTCTATCGCCTGAAATTCCCCCCTAGTTGGAGCGCGCCTTCCGTTAAGCGTTGGGATAGCAGGCACGGGGAGGTTGGGGTCGACCCGGCGCAACCTGAGATCAGCGTAAGATGGAATAGTCAGGTACCGAGTGAGCAGGCCACCGCTCCTGAAGAGCCTAGTCCGAAGTTTACTCTCGCTCAGATGTTCGACGAGTGTTTCCTCTCCGACACCGAATGGCGACCGGATCCTGCCCCTCCCTATCGGATAACGACCAAATGGCTCGAACCTTACCCGCGTAAGCATGGCCGGGCGGACGATCCTATTGGTGCGACTGAACAGGAGCGGATCGCTGAGCGCGATACGGCACAGCGAGCTCGTCTTGCGACCGCTCTGCGAAATCCGGTTGTTGAGGCTGTCCATCAGACGCGTTCGACAGTCCTCTCGATGTTCCTGGAGCAATTTGTCTCGCTTTGCGAGACCGGACCCCGGAATGAAACATATGCTCATGTCACCGATCTTGGCCTGATTTTTTTTGGCAAGGTCGAAGACCTCAAAGAGCTCGCGCACCTCAAGATTGAGAAGCTGGAGAAGGGTGTACCAACCGATCCTGGCGACATCACGGTCTTCAACGCCCGCGAGACTTGGTTCGACCTACAGGATCCCATTCTCGCATCGGGCCGCTCCACAGTGGCAGCAGACGGGATCAAGCTCGACTGGCGGCTGCAGTTGGCGGGGTCCGGCACCGACGATGATCCCGAGCAATTTCTGGACCACTACGAGATCAGGCGCACCCTCGAAGGGCAGGAATTCACGCCGCGAATCGTCAAGGTCAAGCCGGCGGCCACGATCGGCGGATGGGATGACAATGGCAAGGTTACCCTCCTGCGTCCGGATTGGCAATTCACCGACGATCTCGCGGACATCTCCGCCGAGCTGCGCGCCGCGCTGCTCCCGGTGCGCGACGAATCGCTGGCGCTGCAAGCGGCGATCAACTGGGCCAACTTGATCGGAGATGACGACTCCATATCCGTCACCTACACGGTGACACCTGTCGACATTGCCGGCACGCGTGGCTTGCCGAAGAGCTTCCTCGTCGACGTCAGGAAGCCGCAACCTCCGATCCGGCCGGCGGAAGCCGAATTGCGGTTCGTGGTCACCAGGATGGGACAAGACGACGGCAAGCCTTGGACTGCGCAGACCGCGCCCAAGGACAGCGTTGGGGTGGTGATCGCCCTGCGCGATCCATTCCGCGAACGAGATCCAAAGGATCCGAAGGATTCGGAAAAGGGGTTTATCAGCCCGACCATTCGCGTGGTTCGCAACTATCGGTTGATCGCCGATCCGGAATCGATCCGCCCCTCCGGACATTATGGCACTGACGGCCTGACAGATCGCCGGCTGGGGCCGCCGTCAGGCGTGGGACCCACGGCCGACGAACTGGTTTGGATATTGAATTCCAGGGACAAGGATGTCCCGAACAACAATGCGACGCATCTTTTCAATGAGGGCAAGGCCCTTTTCCGCGACATCCGCGGCCGCGATGGGAAGATCCCCAACGACACTGACGTCGACTCGCTCGAACCAGACCGCGACACTATCGCCAAATTCCCGCTATGGAGGCGGCTCGCCGGCAAGACCTTGCTAGAACCTGTCGACGACGAAAAGAATGTGCCGCTGGCCGCGCCACTGAGAAGGCCAAAGTCCGAAGATGGCTTCGATGTGAGGGACCCGCAGGGTATTGGCGTCGAGACCCTGTTTCTTGACAGCCTCTGGCGACGCGAGAACGCCAACCAGGAACGAATCGCGACGCGCTTCTCGCTAGAGACGTTCCATACGGTGACGGACTACGCGGACCCGAAAAAGCCGAAACATCTGGCGATCTTCAATTCGAAGCGAACGCCCGTTGCGATCGAAGTGCGGGTCGAGCCGCTCTCTCGCGAGGCTTCGAATCAGGACATTGGCCTGATGCGGCCGGAAGCATTCGAGTGGCCTGTGCATCTCGACATGCCGCCGCATCAGCCCGGGCAGATCCGGGCCGAATCCGGTTTTGCCCGCTTCCGCGTTCCGCCGGACGACACGACTGGCGCCCTGAAAGATCTTATCGAGGGCGCGAAGCCGGCGCTCGTGCGCGACGCCGAGAGGCGCGTGCTGACGCAGATTTCGTTCGCTGCGTCCTCCGGATTCGATAAGAACTCATCGACCGGCATCGACGAGATCCACCGGACGGCGGTTGCCGGCTACGATGTGCATGAGCTCGATCTCGATGATCTGGCGCGGCTCGATACCAGCACGGTAGAGCTAACAGACAACGCCAAGACCTGGCGGCAGGCGCGCCGGGTCGCCCGCGTCGAAAGGGTTTCGCCTGAAATGGCACGGCTGATGCCGGACCACAACAGGGACTGGCAGGGCTGGCAAGCGCATTATCCTAGCGAAACCTGGCGACTGCTAAATCGTGGCCAAGGCCGCAGCGGGCAATCGCAACCGATCCGCGCGCCGTGGTATTCCGCGGCGGAATCGACGTTGCATTTCGCAGAGCGCACGCCGCGCATTCGGCTGATGCCGACCGCGCCGGAAGGCGCGATTACCGACTTGATGCGGAATGGGCGGCCCTTGAGTCTGCAGGTGCGGTTGGTCGCCGGGCCCAACAGCCGTGCGGAAAGGACGCTGCTTTCCATCGCACCCACTGTCGATGAGGCGCTGGCGGAATGCGAATGGATATGGACTCCGCTGACACGTAGCATTGCTCCGGATGAATTCATCTTTTCCCCCCACGTGGGCCACTGCGAGGTTCGATATGAGGGAGGCGACCACCGGTTTTCGCCCAGATCAATTCGTGAAGCGTTGCTCGGATTTGGGTGGAAGGCATCGCCGGCTGTTGCTGATAAATTCATGGCTGACCGCAATGCGCTCGACGGCCTGGCCGTTGAGATCTGCGGTAAGACCATCGTACACGGCACGCCGATCGAGACCGGAAAATGTGTCGAACCGCTTAGTCTCAATACGTTCCGTCATCCTTTGCTCGAAGAGGTTGTCGGCGAGCTCGAATACGCCGCGACGAGCAATGCGCTGTACCGGCGCTATGTGGTGACACCCCAGTCGGTTCAGCCCGGCGATGCCAAGGATCTGGCGGGTTTCCTCTCCGCGACCGTCGCGGAGAAGGATCCCTACGGCTGGGCTGCGCTGCAACAGCTTGGTCTTGCGGTGACGCTGAGGCTCTATGACCGCGACCAGGATCGTTTCGTTCCGCCAGGCGAACTGCTCGCGCTTATTGATCCAGTGATGTGCGAGACCGCGAAGCGCTACCGTGACGCCCTCGGCGTAGAGAAAGCCGGACAGCCCTTCGTCGAGGTGCTGCTCAAGCCCGGCAGCGATCGGGTGGCGGGTCCGTTCAACGCCGTGCTCTTGAACGCGAATGTGGAAGACGAAACGGCTGGCCTGAAGCTCGACGACGATGGCCTTGCGATGGCGCAACTGTCGCTGCGGCCGCGGCCGGAGAAGTTCTGGACATATTATCTGGTCGAGATGGGTTGGACCAAGGCCAACTGGCCGTCGGCGCAAATCGCGGCCGGACACCCACTCAAGGACAAGACAGACGGCGAGAGCGGCGACCCGGAGATATGGAAAACCATCAGCATCGCCGGTTATGATCTGTACTTCGAGAACAAGGCCGACCAACAAACATTGGAGGTGCGGCGCTCGGTCGACGGCAGGATCGTAGAGGTGAGACCGGCGGACCCGGCGTCCGAGCCCGCCAGCATGCAGGCTATCTCCTGGCCTAAAGCGCGGACACTTTCGAGCAAGCTTGATCCAACTCTTAGTCTGCTTTTCCGCGTGCCGGAGGGTGCGACGATCGATTTGGGCGCCATGCTCAAGGTGAGGGCGAGAATTGTAATCACGACGGCGGCAACGGCCGGCGGCAAGCCCATCGCCACGTCAGAAGAGCTTTGCGCGTTCGACAAGCTGAAGGAAACCATTCTCGAGAAGAGAAAGGAATTCACGCCAACGCCTGTCGAGCCCACCGATTTTCCTGCCGCGCCTTTCACAAGCGTCAATGGCGACGTGCCAGTGCCGGTTGAACTCGATTCTCCCGCTGCCAGAAAGGGGATGGTCCGCTCGCCGTTCGAACTGTTCGGGGAAATCAAGGCCGATGTCTGGTCGGCAAAGGCGGCAGAGGAAGATCCGCCCGCCAACTTTGAACCTGGCACGCCGCATTGGACGTCAGCCAGCGTCGCGGCCTTCGAGTCGTTGTGGCACAATCTGCGGTCGGCCTTGCCCGACTTTGTTTGGCCCGTGAAGGTTTCTCAAGGGCAGTTCTTGAAACCTACCTACAACGACTACCAGCAGGTGATGGGCGCATACCTCAGTTGGTCGCAGCGCTTCCTCGATCATGGCGCAGTGCCAGTCAAGGCGCCGGTACTTCCTTACGCCCTGGCTGCGCCGATCAAGGCGCAGCCATGGCACCTTGCCGCCGGTTCGGACGGCATGCTCACCCTAACGTTCCTTCATGCCGATCGTTGGGCTCACGCGCGCGCCTATGCCGTGCGGCCGACACCACGCTATCAAAACCTGGCGCTCGGTGCCGGCTATTACGGCGACAAGCAGGACAGCGAGCGGCTGGTGACCGACGGCCTCGTCGTCGCGGACAGATTCAAGAAGCCGATCGGTTATGCGCTTGCGGTATCGCCGCGCACGGAAAGGATCGAGCCTCCGGTCATCCTCGGCTCTCGGCTGACGGCCAGGAAAGACGGCGACAAGAAGGAAATATGGGAACTGGTCGTCGCGCGCCACGGCGAGGAGGCGCTGGCCTTCTCCAACCGGTCGCTGTTTGCCCGGCTGGGCACCGAAGGAACGGCTTTGACCTTTGCGCGCGAATATCGCGACCGCGACTGGCCGGATCGGCTCAGAGAGGCGAAGGGGCAGGACGTCTGGCCCGACGTGGAACTGTATCCGAAGCGATCGGTTGGTCCGCTCGGACGGCCTTTGGGCGACAACGAGATCAACGACGCGACGCTTGGCGAAGTTGCGGATATCTATCCGTCGCTGTGGAAGGGTGCCGACATCTGGCGCATCGATGAATTGCCGCCCCACTATCGGGTCGCCGCGCTGGCCGTCGCGCGCGCCGGCCTCGTTGTCTCCAATGTGGTGTCGGCCATGCAAGATGAAATGCCACGCCGGAACTTGCGGGGCCGTGACAATCTCGAGCTGCTCGATCATCCCGCCATCGTCGTTAAGCGGGATGATGCCGACGAGAAGTCCACCATCCGCGTCGAGGGCCTGCGGCTCATCTCGCACGCCGACGTGACGGTGGAGGGGGCATGGCCGTGGATTGCTACCGACCCCCAGGAGGCAAAGGCGCGCAAGGACGTGGTCTGGTGGCCCGATCCTTACGTGACCTACGCCTTGCTGCGTCATGGCGCGGCCACGGCGGAAAGCGCGCCAGGCGAGAAGGCGACCCTCGAAGAAGAGGATGCCGTAGTGCATTTAGTGGCGCGGCCCGATGGACAGGCCGACCTGGGCGCTACGGCGGTTCCTATCGTCGTGCGCTGCCGCGGACCTCGATTCGAGCCCCAAACGGACAAGACAAAGCGCCCGTCAGGATTGCCCGAGGTTACAACGCGCGAAATGGAGAAAACGTTCGGAACGGTCAAAGCCGGACGCGAATTCCACCTGGCGTTCTCTCTGGCCCCGCGCGCGGACGGCCTGATCCAGGAGCAAACCGCGCGCCATGTTCTGAAGGACGGTGACGGTGATATTGTCCGCAAGGCCTTCAATGGCAAGGCGAAGGCATTTGCGCTGTTGCGCGCCGAGTGGCGGCTGACGCTGACACTCGGGTTCGCCGCATTGCCCGACGTTGCCGCCGTCAAGAAGCGGTTCGCCGACGCCCGAGACGTTCTCATCACTGCCGCTAACTCCCTTGACGCGTCGGAAGACAACGTCCATCTGGCCAACGCTCTGAGGGGCATGGCCGCCAATCTGGAGACCGAAGCCCACGCGCTCTCGGACGCTGGGCCGCTGCCCGATCTCACGCGGCTGAGCCGTGATCGCGGCACGATGCTGGCGTTGGCTGAAACCGTCAATCTGCCGTCGATCGTCACGCCGCTGCCACTGTTGCTCAAGATCGAACCCACCGGTGCGGAGATACTGGCCGTCTATGACCTTCCGACAAAGGAAGAGGCTGAAGCCGTCCTGGCGCTGGATCAGCATCCGTTCGGCAAGAAGGGGGGCACATTGTGGCGGTTGTGTCGCGACCGGCTGTTTGGTGCTGCGGAAGGTTTCAAGATCCGCGCGGTCGACCGGCGGAACGCCATTGACATGCCGAGGAGCGGGCCGAAGGCCGAGGCGCACAAGTGGCAAGCCATCGGTGAAATCGACATCGACGTGACACCACCTGACTGGGCCGATTTTGCGAGTGAGGGTTAGGCATGAGCGACCTGATCAGCGATAACAGTCAGCCGCAACTCCGCAAGGTGACGTTGGCGGGCGATGCCAAGCGTCACCCCGAGCAGAAGACGCAGCGTGACGCGCAATTTTTCTGGGTGCTTTCGGCGGCGGCGCCCTATTTCGGGCGGCAGCACACCTTCGACAAATTCAACAAGCCGAGCGGCGTCAACGCAGATCATGTCTATCCGCTTCGAGTGCTCGCCGCGGACCCGCCTCGCGCCGGAAACGCAGGCGGTCCTCCCTGGCGCCGGCCGCGTCTGATCGACCTTCATCTTCTAGTCGGCGCCACCAACGACGCCTATACCGAACACGAAGACGATGTCGACCGTGTCGACCGCCTGATCCTCTCGTTCTCGAAAACGTCCCGCGTCGAGGTGCGGGCGCGTAAGGGGGCCTTGCTTCAAACCTTCCCCGAAGAGGACGAGCCGCTAGCGGCCGGCGTCGGGCATAAGGCTCCATTCGTTCGCACCGTCGCCGAACCCCTAGCGGTCGACGATGATCAGTGGCCGCAGTTCAGCGATACCTCCGAGGTCATTCCAGTGCCGCCGCTGCGGTTGGTGGCTGGGCGCGTCGGCCTGCGAGTCGCCCTCGTCGACGCCAATGGCCATACGACAAGCGAGTTGGCCTGGCTCAGGAAGCTCGGTATTCAATCGAAAAAGGAAGGCAAGGCGGACTGGGCTCGCATCTGGCTGATGCCGGACGGCATCGAATTCGACGCGGTCTTCGACGCCTTTCCTGGTTCGAGCGGGCAGAAGCTACCTGGGAGGGTGCGGCTCTCGACGGACGATGACGGCAAATTTTATCTGAACCTGCTCTCTGCCGCGGTCGGATTGGAAGAACAATGGCGCAACGCATGGACTAGGATCACGCCTGCGGTTCGCGACAACCGCGAGGATGATCTGCTGGGGTTAAAGTTCGCCGCGCTACACGACGGCAGCATCCCCGGCGTCCGCTGGCCGGTGAAGATGCAGAGCGGCATCCCCGGCGGGCTCGACCCGATGCAAATACCCCAACGCGCGCTGCGCGTGGAATTGGTTAGCCCCAGCGAAAACGGTGACATCGATGGTGTCGCGTCGCTCGCGACAGGCTGGGTCGTGGCCGCAGAAGACGGCGACAAGGTGACCTTCAAGTTCGGCTCCGAACCCACGGCGACGGCGCCGTCGGCCTTGAAGATTTCCTGCTTGCCCAAGTCAATCGAAGCGAATTTCGGTGTGATTGATCCGCTCGGCGTCCACGTCGACCAGCTCGCTGCCGATCTTCGGGCCGCCTATGGCCTGCAAGAACCGCCTGTCGTGCCCTCGGTGGACAATGGAACTGCTGCCGGAGCCGCCTTCGCGCGACCGTTGCTTCCCGCATTCGTGCCGTTGGCGGACGGTTGGCTGCAACTGCCGGTACCGAACCTTGGCCCGCGCGATACCACTCAGGATATCAAACTGACGGTGACGCCGCGGCAGGAACATAAGACGTCAATGTTCGGCGATGGCTTCTTCCGCTTGAAGCGTCTTGGACTGCCCGCCGGCGTGCTTACCGTCGGAAGCCAATTCGGCTCGGGCTCTCAAGCGCCCTGGGCCGTTACTATCGCCGAGCCCACGGCACTTCATGGCATCGTCGAGATCCTGCCGGGCAAGGATCCCGATTTGCTAGCCGGCGTGCCTGCTGCGGGACTCCTGGCTAAGGCCGCTATTTCCGTCGACGGCTTCAGTTTGTCCACCCGCGGGCTGGTTTGGATGTCGGCGGACCGACCGGACGCGTTTGAGGCATTGCCTCGGCTCGGCGCCGGGCCTGGCTCCTTCATCGACCTCGCCTTCGAAAGCGGCTCCACCGATCTCATCCAGGTCAGTGTCTCCGGTCTCACGATCAAGGCGACGCGCAACGATGACCAACAATCCAAGTCGGATCCGATGGAGGTGGAGGGCGTAGATCTGGCTATCGATTTCAATGTGAAGGGCGATCGCTGGATCGGCGAGCTCCTCAGACCAAAGGAGGCGCGGGCCGCATTGCGTGCGGCGGTGGCCGTCGTCGACGGCAAGGATGCCGCCGAAGCCGTGGAGCGTTCGTTTGACACCGGCAACGAGACACTCCCGTGGTCCCCGGTCGTCTGGCGGCGTCACCACGCGATTCCCCTTGCAGCCGCGATGCCGATGACGCGTGCTGCGGCCGGCGCGGTGAGACCGCTCGAGAGCCGTGATCTGATCCCGTTCGTGCTTGAAACCAAAGCCGCCGCTCCCAACTGGCGGAGGCTCGCAAGACTCCGTATTTCCAGCGGCAATCCGTTTGCCGGATTGAGCGACGCCGGCTTGCACTACAAGCTTGCCAGTTCCTGGCCAAAAGAGCCCGGCGACGACGCCAACGGTAATCCTGATCGCGGCATTGCTTTCGCGGCGCTCGGTTTGCCCGGTGTCGAACTGCGGCCGATTCCCGATTCCAGCCCTCATAACGCTATTCCGTATCAGGCTTCGCTTCGCTTCGATCTACCGGCTCTCGACGAAGCCTTTGCGACCGCGCCATTGCCGCCGCAGCCGGGCGGGCCCGCAAGCAATGATGAGCGCGAAATGCAGCCGCCGAAGCCGGTCGCAACTGCGCTCGACTGGCCGCTTCTCGCCGAGCTATGGGGAGACCAGGAACGAAAGCATCAGAATTCGCGCGTCGCCGACAGCTACATGATGTCGTTCAAGCCGGTTGACCTTGAAGCCGCCCAATCGAAGGTCGACGTGAAGACGCTCGTTAAGGGATTGTCCTGGGGCGGCGTCAGCATCCAGGTCGGCACCAAACCCGTAGCGGGCAAGCTGCCCTATGGCAGCCTGTCGATCGACGGTGGTGAAGCTCTGTCGGGAAACAACGTGCTCAAGGGTCTCGAAGGCGATTTCACGCCGAATCTGGAAACCAAACAGTTATTGAAGAACGGCGGTCCGCTTAAAGTGCTGGGGTTCAGTCCGGGCACGTTCAAATCAGAATCCGGGCACGGCGGCGCTGACGACTATTTCGATCTCGACAATCGCCTGACCGGAATCAAGCTGCCCGCAGCAAATCCCGTCGGTGTCTTGTCGCGACCGGTGATGCTGCCGGACAAGAAGAACTTGCGTCAGGTCTCGCTGCTGGCGCCGGTCGCCGTCAAGATAAACGTGCCAGGCCAGGACGTTCCCCAGCAGAAGTTTCTATTCTGGTTCAAGGATATCTTGTTCGAGAATGACGAGGCGGTGATTGGCGCGAAGGACGGCTCCATCGCCTTTGACGTCTGGAACGATGCGGAGAAGTTAGCCGGCGCCGGGTTCGAGTGGCGGCTGGTCCCTTCGCTAGCAACCGATGCCGAAGCGGCGTTCCGGCTCGGACGCAACCAGATGCCGTTCTTTGGTTTCCGGCTCGAGCCGCTACGGCTCACGGCCCTTTGGCTCAAGAATGACAAGGTCGAGAAGGCCTCGATCTTGTGCCGTCTCACCCTTGGCGAACCGGAGCGCTCGCCCGATCCGGCCCTCAACCTGGTGAAACTGAATCTCACCTTGAATCTTGATGGGGAAACTCTTGACGCCAGCTTTGAAAACACCCCGGAAGAATCCCCGCTGCGGTTTTCGTTCGTCGTCGCGGACGCACCGGACATGGGGCGGCGTGTCGCCGTCGAGTGCCGCATCGCGTCCGACGACGGTCTCGCTTCGCTCTCCCACCTGAAGGTGAGTCGGTTTGCAATCGTAATCGCTGACGTCGATGTCGCGTTCTCAACCGCCAAGATATCCTTCGCATTGCGCACGGGAGAGACCGGAGTCGAAACCGTTAGCTTCACGGCCGACCGGGCAAATCAGCCGATCCCCCCCGGCGCGGGCCGCTTGCGGATCGCCCACGCAGAACTCACCGCAGGTCTCGAGCTCCGCGCCGATCCGGCTCGGCTGCTCTCGAACGATCCGAACCTTGAGCTGAAATATGCCGTCGAAATAGTGCCGCGTGCCGAGAGCATGACGTCGGCGACCGGCATGCTCAGCTTCGAGCGGACCTATGCCGGTGGCAGCCTGAGCATCTTCGGATGGCAGGCCAGCTTGCCGAAAGGCGCAATCCGCGAGGGCGACGGCGCACTCGTATTGGCAGTGACGGCGGAGCCGATTGTCGATACCGCGTGGCACGCTTCGCTCGGCCTGGTAGCGCGGCTGAAAAAGGCAGTGACCGACCCGAATGCCCCCGATCAGGAGCAGGCCAAGGCGGCTATCGAAGGTACGGCTGAACTTTTGTTTGGCCACTGCGAAGCCGATCTCGCACCGGCGGCTGGCGACGCGACAATCGTGCTTGGGACAGGGATCGAGGCCAAGAACGCGAAGTTGAGATTCACACTGTCGAATGCCGGCACGAGAGATTCAGATTTCTGGAAGGGCACCGCGACGGTTTCTGGCACGGTGACGGCGAAAAATTCGATCAACTGGCCATCCATCGCCTGGAAGTCGCCGGCAACCATTCCTCTGCCGGGCGAGCCAAAGGAAAATAACGGGAGGGTCACGGTCACACCCCGGCAGGCGGCCGATGCGACAGCGCATACCATTAGCTGGATATTCTCGGATCATCGACTGGATCTGGCGCTAGCCGCTTCGCTCGCCGAAAAATCCAATACCGCCCTCTGGACCACGCTTGTCACCGCTCGCCACGAACTCAGCCGTGGCGACAAGACATTGAAATGGGCCGGGGTGGAGACCATCGCAGTCGGATATCCGGCGGCGATGATCCCGAAGATTCCGGCTGACCTAAGCAAAGACTCCACGACATTTGCGGCACGCTACAAGGGCCAGATCAAGAACAGCGAGTATGTCGTGACCAAAGAGCCCGGCATGCACAGGCCCGGTCTCGGAGCGGTCGCCACCGTTCTTCAGGGCGCGCTCGGCACAGCGTTTCGCACGGCGTTCTGGAAGCACCCAAGCGAAGGTTTGATGGTGACGGGAGGCTTCCTCGGCGTGCTGCGGTCCGGCGCCGCAACCGCCGCGCCGCTGCTGCGCCTGCCCGTGTTGGCAGGACTGGGCGCTGGCAAGATCGGACAAACCGTGCCGGCCCTCGGCATCGAACTCTCATGGACCGACGGACCGGCGGCTCGGCTTCTGGCGCTGGGCAGACGTGGAGCTCCATCGCCCGCCGATACCACACTGGACGCACTGCGTGCCGCAGCGTTGGCTGGGTCTCTGCCATTGCCGCCTTCGCGCGATGGCGAAAGTTGGGACGATCCGGCCGGCGCGATTCTGGTCGAGCAGAGCTTTCTCAACGACGATCTGGCTGGCGCAACGCTCGAGACTACGCCGTTCTTTCTGGCTTCCGCCGTAGCGGTGGAACGCATGTTCGGGCAACCATCGCTTCCAGGCCAGATGGAATCGCTGTCGCTAGTCGCGGCCGCATCGATCTTGCGGAAGAAAGGGAAGATTTCGGGATCGCTGTCAATCGCCGCCGCACTGGCGTTGCGTGACAAGGATTTGTCACCGTCGCCGATGAAGCTGCTTCCGTGTTTCGCGTTGGTCGGGGAACGCCTCTTCGTTTCCGATTGGACAGGCCTGTCCCCGAGCGAAAGCGATACAACGTGGATTCCGACGCTAAACGGCCTTGCTGTTGCACGCGACAGCAATCCGCGCGCCGCCTTCGTCGCGATGTCACCGGCTGCCGATGCGGTTACCGCGCAGTACTTCCCCTATGCTTTTCCGCCGGCGATACTCGATGAACCGCCAATCCCGGCGACGCCGGACGCCTCGTTCGCCGACCATGGCCGCGGTCCGGTCGCGGATCCCGCCGACGAGGAACCATTGCGTTGGCTCGCGCCGGTGGTGGAGGGAGCCGGCAAGCCCATTCGCGACTACGATGACGTCAAGGACATGGGCTCCGGCCTGGCCGGACTGACGCGCCGCGCCCGACTTCCCGCCCACACCGGTGCGGCGCTCAACCTCATGGATGAAAATGCCAATGACGATTTCGTCTGGCTGTCGCAGACGCAAGTGCCGATTTATCTCCCGCTGCAGACCACAAACCTCAAGGGCCCGCCGATCGGTTGGCTTACGCCAGCGACACCGCTGGCTCGGTTGCCGGCCAGTGCCGACGTGTTGCAGGCAATGCGCGCCAGCAGCGGCGACGACGGCGCGGCTCCGGCTGGCCGGAGCCGCGAGGTTCAGCCATTTCTGCCGCAGGAGCTGAGCGCTGCGTCCGTCGGCGAACGCGCCGGCATCATGACCGCGCGGCGCGTACGCCTGCTCAGCGGGCTCGCCACAATCGCTATGTTCGATCCCATGTATTCGCGTTTCGGCCGGCCCGCCCAGGGTGGCTCTTCCTTGGCGCGCCAGCTCAGGACGCCGCGGCCGGCGCGGTTGCCCGCCAACACTGGCAATGCGCTGAAGGACCGCCGGATCGAGGCCTCGTCGGTGGATCCCATGAGCCCGTTCGCAACGGTCATCGGCTCGGCCGATATCGTCGAGGGCGTCAGAGTTGGCGGCGAGCATGGCTATGGTGCATGGTCGATAAGCGTGATTGCAGCGCCCGAGTGGGAGAGCACGGTCGCCGATATATGGGATGGCACCGTCAGCCTCGTGTGCCGGATGTTCGTCGTCTCCGACGCTGCGCCTACCCCAGCGCCCCGCGATCTGCTTGGACAAGCGTTGATTGATGGGACGGCAGGTAAGCTCGAGACGCGCGGCATTCTCCGTATCGGAAATGCGGCTATCCCATTTTCGCATGCAAGCTTCGGGACGGTAAACGGCTGGACCGAGTATCCGATGGCCCCGAAAAAGACCTTCTACGCCGACGTCGAAGTCATCCTCATTCTAAAAGGCTCGACCCGCCGGGTTGCGAATTCGGATATCGCGGCAGCTTTTTCCGCTCCTGGACCGCTGCCTGCGGTCGAAGTTCAGTGGACCGTTCATCCCTCGTCGCTGCGAGAGGCCAGCCTTGTAAAGGATGGCGAATTGCCGCTCACGATTGCCAATCCAGCGCAGCCGGAGCTTGCGCGAGGCGCCGACCGCGCACCCATCACGCTGCGCATGCCGCTTTATCCGGTCACCGCGATACGCGGCGCGTTGCCGCTCACGCCGGCGACAATGCTATTCGCTGATCCCGCCTACGACAGAGATCTCGCTGGCCCGCCAGCCGGCGACGGCAGGAGGCTTGAACTCACCGAGGATGCGAGGAAGCGTCTGCCCGCCGGACGCGGCGATCTTAAGCTCGTGCTGACGGCGGACCGCGGGCAACTCAATCGTCTTGGCACGGTCACCTTCATGCTCGACGTGCGCTTCGACCGGCCGATGGACGATATCGCGCAAGCGATTGCCGAGAAGGCTAAAGCCGTTCCGGGCGGTGATCTCACGCGAGATCAGAATGAGGCTGTTGCCACGATGCGTCTAGAATTGCAGCCGAAGAGCGGGCCGTCACGGTCGCTGCGTTTCGGCAAGGACAAGGTCGAACTCAAGCTCGGGGATGTCTACGAGCTGCCGCTTTCCGCTGTCACTGAAGCCGACGGGGCGCCCGCGAGGCTGTCGGCTGGCGACATCCTCGTGATGGAAACAGCCCTAAAAGACAGCGCGGCCACGGCCGTTCTCTGGCACTCGGCCAGCGGGAAAGAAACTGACCTGATCGATCTGCTGCCAGAGCCACCAACGGATTCAAAGGCGCCGAAAAATATACCGTCGTGCAGCCTGCGCTTTGTGCTGACCGACGATCCCGTAATCGAACCACCACCGGCGCTTTATGCCGCATTGCTGCGCACCGGGTCTGGAGCGTCCTCGCGACTGTCGGTGCCCTTGCATGCCCAATCGCCACTGCCGTGGCGGGTCGATCTAGCCGATCCGGCACGCGACTTTCGGCAAGGCATGATGCGCCGTCACGCAACGTTCGTCTGGACGCTGGTGCGGCCGCGGGCTGATTTCACGAACGAGTGCATCTATGTCATCAAGGCCGACCGAAACGGACAGACCTACTTGCCGGAACGCGAGAGCGAGTTCCTCAAGCCCCGCGGTTAATTGATCCGCGTGTGCACTCACTTGATCCGATCCAGAAATCCGCGTCCAGTCAACCCTCGGTCAGCGAGATTAGCTACAATCGGGATGAGTTCACGAATGCACATGAGACGCCGGAGAGGGGGCTTCTAATGAAGCCGCGTCCGGGTTGGCTGTGAAGGGAAGACCTTAGCCCTTGGGGCGGGCGAGATGGCATCATCAGACTTGGACACGACTGTTTGGCAGGATCTGGTCACATTCTCAGCACATCTGCCCGACAATGCTGGATTGCGCACCCAGCCGATATTGGCCGGGCCCACGTAAGCCCTTCTTTTGCTGCAGATTACAGCGTCCCGCACTGCATTTTATGCGACTGGAAACGACAAATGGAGAACATATGTCACACCGATCACGGCGCGTGCATGCATCTCCCAACGCGAGGGAAACCAGTGGAAGTTTGAAGAGAATGGTGGAAGGGTTGGCGGGGAGCAAGCTCAGAATGCAATTTGCCTTCGACTCCCTGATGTCAAACGGCAAACGCAAGCCGGTTGTCGGCAATCCGGATGCGGGGGTTTGCTCTTGCAGCGGCCAGGACCAACAAATCCGGTTTCGTCATCAAGCTCGATGGCGTCGGTCACCCCTTCAATTTCAACTGGCTGTTCTCGCCAACCGACGATTCCCTGCCCGCCATCGGCGTTCGCCCGACTAGCTTGAACAGGATGGTTGAGGCGCAGGCTCGCATCGTTAGCGTATCACATCATCCAATCCGATCATCTGGTAGCTGTGGGTTCGTTCAGAGGAGAAGGGAAATCGTGGAAATACGTGAGACAGCCGTCGACCGAACGGCAGGCTTCGAGTCTTTTGTTGAGCACATGTATCTGGATACAAAAGGCAAGGTGACAGTTGGTTATGGAAATATGCTGCCGAACGCGGCGGCGGCGGCTGCGGTGCCTTTCACGAAGGCCGCGGGGGGAACGACGAGCAAGAAGGAGATCCAAGACGAATGGAAGCTTGTCAGTACCAAAGAGATCGGGCATTCGGCGGGCTACTATAAGCAATTCACCAAGCTGGTAGTGTCGGAAATCGATGCGAAAACGGATCTGAGAATGAAACTCGCCGACGCTGCAGCAGACCTGGAGAAACGGTTCCCGCAGCTCAATACATATCCCGATGACGCCCAGGATGCCCTGCTCGACATGATGTTCAATATCGGGCTAACCAAGTTTACCGAAAGTAACTGGCCCATTCTGTTCGCCGCAATTAAGGCCGAAAATTGGAGCAGCGCTGCGACCCATTGCAATCGCCCAGATGTGCCAAAAGAGAGAAATGACGCGATCAGGGCGCTTTTCGAAAGTGCTGCCGCCTTCATACCGGTACCTTTTCCGCTTGGCTCGATCGCTTCAATTGTCGCACAGCAAATAACGACAATAGATCAAATGGTTGCCAGGCGCCGGCACAGCGAAGGCCTTCTTGGGAGCGGCTTACGAGGCCTTGAGATCGAAATCTCCGATCAGCGCTACTCCATTAGGGTCAGGCTGGATATCTAGAAATTAAGTGGAGTGATTTTGCTAAGGCGCGGTCCCAGGCTGGACCTCTGCGGCAGCAGACAGCCGAGATCAATATCGCTGCGCCAGACGACGACTCCCTCGTCGTGAGGGCATGCTCGTTCGAACGAAGACTGTGTTGACGGAAAAACGCCGGTGAATACAGATCAGGCCGAACGGCCGGCTCTCCGATTGTCGCTCGTGATTTTTCAGAGATGAGACTTAAAGCCGAGCGCTCAAGCGCGTATGCGGCGTGCCAAGCTCAGTCGAAATAGCCCAACGATTAGCGACCGACTCAATTCCCCGCCGCTGGCCGATCCGCCGATCCCTGTGGCGAGATCCTACTCTCACTCAAACGTGAGTAACATCACCCTGCTTGATTAGTCGCAAAACCCCGGGGGATACGTTTCTAAAACCAATGCTGTAATCTTCGTACAGTCCAAGCGATGGCAAATGCACACTGGTCCACCCAGCTGCTGTGTTTGGATGGCGAGATATCTTAACGATCGTACCGCTCCGATTCGCGAATAGCCACTCGAACACTCCTTGGTTTTCAAACTCGACATCTACGCTCTCGGGCCGAGTGAACACAGTCTTCTGCTGAATCCAAAGTTCGTTTCTGAACTCACCACGACCGAAATGTGTAACAGGCATGGGCCTCCCTCCAGTTAGCGAAACGTGACCGCTTCGATGCATTCTAATCACCTAAGCTTAAGTCAAACTTCGCTCCGCCCGCAAGGGCGTAGAAGTGAAAGTCCGGCTCGGCATAACGCTTCCCGATTTGTCCCCCGCCTGCGGGTCGATCGACATCGAAACATCTAGCTGTCACTTGGCAGTTAACTGTGCGAGTGCGGCTGTTTCGCTCGTATCGGGAGGGTCGGATACTCAATTAACTTCTGTGGTTGCCGTCCGTTGCGCAAGTAGTGTCTGACCCTTTTTGACGTGTGATCGAGTGCGGTCTTCTGTCAGGCCTTTATTTACGGCACTTTCAGAAG
>NZ_JAMYPX010000049.1:0-28837 GCF_040320585.1 Mesorhizobium sp. M0663 | reverse complement strand
CACCGCCAGCGACGGCCCAAGCCCGACAAAACGCCAAATGACGGTCGGTGGCCGCCGCTTCTTCGGCTATCTGGCGCGCGGTGCGCCATTCGGCCCTGATGATGGGACGTTGTCGCCGTGGGCAGCGATTACCTCATTGCCCTTTGCACCAGAGATCGTTCTGCCGGCACTGCGCTATTTCCACGAGATCGACCTGCAAGAGGGCAACCCTTACGGCTTCACCGCAAGCTTCAATCCGACTATAGCAGCCGCCGACGGCCGGCCATGCGGTTGGGTATCGCCGGACCATGTCGGCATCAATCAGGGTCCGATCACTCTGATGATAGAGAACTACCGCTCGGGCTTGCTGTGGCGCCTGATGCGCCGCGTGCCGGCCATCATCGCGGGACTGCACCGAGCCGGTTTTTCGGGCGGTTGGCTATAACAAGTCGAAATGACAAAGCTCCCCGACTGATACCGGGACTTTTGACTGCTAGCGCATGCCGCATTTGCTGCAAATGTCGCCTTAGCGGCGCATTGCTACTCGGCAGCATAGGGCGGAGGAACGAACCCGCTGCGCGGGAGGGGCGCGCGCGGTTGAGGTAGAGATCAAGAACCGGTCGTCGCGCTCGCGTTGAGCGTCGTTCGGCTCGAGCAGAGCATGGCGGGCTTCTTCAACAAGGAGCCTGACCATGCCCACCTTGGCGTCGCGCGAAGGCCAGGCTTGTGGCGCGCTTGACGACGTTCTGCTGAATGGCCTCAGTCAGGACCGTCTGCGCCGGCTCTTCAGTCATGCCGCAGGCCGGAGCCGCGGCTTGCAAAACTTGCCGCTTAACTGGTCGCTTGGCCTGCAACCTGGTGCCGCTCTCTTCGAACTTGACCAATGGCTGAGCGCGCTGGACGCACCGAGCCGGCTTCGAACCGACGGCATCGATCCGAGACCGATCCTGATCCCCGTCCTCGACATGCTGGCCGACGGCTTGGCCATGGCCGAGCAGGCCTGCAGCGAGGCCGAACGCCGCCACGAAGCGACCAGCGCCGATCTTGCTGCGGCTTGCGAGGCGATCGATGCCTGAATTCGCTCCGGATGCAATGTGGCCATGTGCTGGTCCATGCCTTCCTCCGGAAGCCTGAACGCCGATAGACGTGCCCGCTGTTTCCTCAGTCTTCCAGCGGCAAACAAGATAGTCTTCCGCGCTGCTATCTTGCTCTTGGTGCCCCGCTGTCAATTGGTCTGAAGTGTTAGAACATCCCGGAGTCGGAGCGCGGCTCATTCGCTCATCGCATGAAGCGCTTCGTGCCTGACGATTTCGATGCTGCGCAGGTTGAGCAGGCGGATGACGCCCTTGTCCTTCAACCGGGTGAAGACCCGTGAGACAGTCTCGATTGTGAGGCCGAGATAATCGCCGATGTCCATACGCGACATTGGCAGTTCGACCTGCTGCAACCCGCCCTGCCGTTCCGCCATGTCGACTAGGAATGCCGCGACGCGTTCGATGGCGCTCTGGCAACCGAGGACCAGCAGGTGTTCCTGCGCTCTGGTCAACCCCTTGAGCGCCAGGGGCAACAACTGATGGGAGTTGTCCGCCCCAGCAGCGAGGCGGAAGACGCGGACACCGGTGGCATTGATCGCCTCGGCGAAGAAATGATGCGTGGTGCCGGCTTCGAAGCCGAATGTCTCTCCGGCGAGGTGAAAGGCACTTATCTGCCGGCGGCCGTCAGCAAGCAGGCGGTAGACGCGGACGCCGCCGAACTCCAACTGGTAAAAGGCTCCGGCCTTCTCGCCCTGGGCGTAGATTTCCGCGCCGGCGGGATAGAAGCTGAGTGGTTGCAGCGGTGCGGGCTCGAAAGCCTCCGGCAGGTTGGGCTGGGAGGACCGCGACGGCAGTGCAACTCTGGAGTTGGTGTAGGCGTGCATGGCTGTTTTCCCGGTTGATCCGTGGAACAGCAATCGCGCTAATCGGCCCGTGGCGAAATTCGGTTATGTCCGTACGGGAAACTACTGGAACCGCTCCCTACGCGCCGGTCCAGCCACCGCTTTCAGCCGTCGCGGCAGTGGAGACAGCTACTCACTTGCCTCGCGGCCCGACACCTGCTCGATCAAGACCCGGAAGAACACGTGGGGCGCGCTGTCCGACACCGGAGGCATGACCGGCTTGAGGGCGCCCGGCTCCCACCAGTTGGCGTGCTTGCTCAACACTGACCATGCATAGTCGCGCTGAACCTTGCAGCCGATCTGGTCAGGCAGTTCTTCATAGCGGCCGTCTACAACCACGCTTCTCCATCCCCGTCCTTGGCCGCGTTCGTCGACCTGGAGGGACACCAGCGGATTGGCCCGCATCCAGTCGATCTTCTTGCCCAACATAGAAAATGCATAAAGGTGATTGTCCGCGTGGGCATAATGCAGCGGGACGACATAGGGCTGGCCGTCCTTCGCGCATGCTAAGCGGCCGACACGATTGGCCGTTAGCAATTTCGTACATTCCAAGACGGAAAGCGTACGGATCAGCATCGGCGCGATCTCCTGTTTTCGTGACTGCACGGTGCGCCGTGCTGCATCGACTCTGATATCCGGCATCGCGGATCTCTTTTGAATCTCGATCCTAGCCCTGCGGCCAGGGAGGTCATTGATCACGATCAAGGAGTCGGTTTTCCGACGACGAGCCAACGAACATGTCCAGCCCACCTCGTTGTTCGCAGGGCGCCACGCCGTCAGTATCGATGCGGGAGTGGGCGATTTCTGAAAAATGATCCAGATCAAGGCGGGGCCTGCCGCTCCCACGCATCATAGGGGATGATGTGGAAGCCAATCTCAAGCGCTCCGCTCGGTCGTGAGCTCGAACTGGCCGTCCTCGACGAGGATGGCGAACATACCCTTGTTTTCCCTTGCATAAAGGAGCGGGAAGGCTGGAGGAACGCCGCCACCCGCACACGCGTTGACATCCACCCGACCCACTGGCGCGATTGGATGCCGGATAGGATCCCGGCAAACAACCACAAGTCTCTTAGTGACTCGCCTTAACGTTTGGATTCCACGACCAATGCCATGCGCACGAGATGCGACAGGCTGCTCGCGGCCATTTTGCTCATGACATTGGCGCGATGGATCTCGACCGTGCGCGGGCTGATGCCAAGATCGTAAGCAATCGTCTTGTTTGGCAGGCCGGACACAAGACCGTCCAGCACCTGTCGTTCTCGCTCGGACAGGGCCGCCAGACGACCGCGGATTTCCACGCTTTGCGGGTGTGTCGCATCCGCCTGGTTGCGATGGTCCAACGCGGAGCGGATCGCATCGATCAGCACCTCGTCGTCAAATGGCTTTTCGATGAAATCGGCGGCACCTTCCTTCATCGCCTGAACAGCGAGCGCCACGTCGGCGTGACCCGTCATGACAATGACCGGAATTGTATGCCCACGCGTCCGGAGCTGCCGCAGGAACTCGATGCCGTCAATGCCGGGCATGCGCACATCGGTCACGATGCAGCCGTCAAGACTGCTCGTGGCCGTAGCCAGAAAAGCTGTGGCCGATTCGTACAAGCGCACGGCGAAATTAGCCGTCGCCAACAGAAAACCAAGTGATTTGCGAACGTCGACGTCGTCGTCGACCACGTGCACAAGATTGCTACCGGCCACTGGCGACCTCTTCCTTTTCCACGATGCGCAAAGTGAACCGGAAGGCGGTTCCTCCGGCCGGCATTGCCTCAGCCCAGATGTGACCGCCGTGCGACTCGACGATCGTGCGGCAAATAGAGAGGCCAACTCCCATGCCCTGCTTTTTGGTGGTGACAAATGGCTGGAAAAGCTGGGCGGAGACTTCCGGCGTGAGACCTTTGCCTGTGTCAATCACGCTTACCTCAGCCATGCCGTCATCACGGGCTATGGTTATGATTTGCAGCTCACGGCGTGGCACGCCTTGCATGGCTTCAACCGCATTGCGCATCAGGTTCAGCAGAACCTGCTGAATCTGGATGCGATCGGTCAAGACCAGGTCGGCGGCGGGATCAAGCTTATAGCTGACGCGGACATCTATTTCTTTTGCGCCGACTAGAGCCAGGGACGAGGCTTCTTCGATCAGTGTCGGCAGGCGCTCGACCTGGCGCTCGCTCTCGCCTCTTGCGACGAAATCGCGAAGGTGGCGAATGACGTCTCCGGCCCTCAGGGCCTGTTCCGCTGCTTTTTCGACGGCCTCCCTCAGCATCGGCGCGTTGTCTTCCGTGCTTTTTTCGAGAAGCCGCCGGCTGCCTTTGAGGTAGTTGGTAATGGCGGTGAGCGGCTGGTTGATCTCGTGGGCAAGCGTCGAGGCCATTTCGCCGAGCGCAGTAAACCGCGCCATGTGGAGAAGCTCCAGCTGCTGCTCCTGTATTCTCGCCTCCGCCAGGTGGCGTTCGGTCAAGTCGCGGCAGAAGCCGGTAAAGAAGCGCCCGGTTCCCGGATGCATCTCGCCGACAGAGAGTTCCATCGGAAAGGTCGAGCCGTCCTTGCGCATTCCAGTGACGGTGCGACCGAGCCCGATGATCCGGCGCTCCCCTGTCGCCAGATAGCGGTGAAGATAGGCATCATGCTCTTCGCGGTAGGGCGACGGCATCAGCAGATTGACATTCTGACCGATGACTTCGCTGGACTGGTAGCCAAACAGCATTTCGGCAGCCGTGCTAAAGGATTGAATACGGCCTTGTTCGTCGATGACCACCATTGCATCGGGCACTGTCGCTAGGATCGAACGCAAATGATCTTCGCGCAATCGAAGGGCGGCGTTTGCATAGGAGAGTTCGCTGACGTCGGTGCCTTCGACGAAGATCGCAGTGATGCGACCATCGTCAGCCTTGATGGGCTGATATACGAAATCGAGGATGCGTTCTTCGACCGCCTCGCCGTGCTTGTTGCGAAGCGCGACCTTCACGCCTTGACCTCTGTAGGGCTTGCCCGTTTCGTATACTTGGTCCAGCAGTTCGTAGAATCCTTGGCCTTCGAGCTCGGGCAGGGCCTCGCGTACCGACTTTCCTATCACTTGCCTCTGGCCAATCAGGCGTTGATAGGCGGCATTGGTCAGCTCGAAGACATGACCCGGCTCACGCATCAAGGTCATGAAACCAGGGGCCTGCTCGAACATCTGGGAGAGCCGGTCGTGTTCGGCCGCGACCCGCCCTTCGGCGCGAACGCCGGTCGACAAGTCACGTGTTTGTTTGTCGTCCAAATCAAGTCCTTTGATCAGGGAACCCGCAACGCAGTCTAACTATCATTCATGGCTCTTTCTGCACACGCAAAAACCGGTCTAGTCAGAGGTTCGGGATGGATCCGGTGAGTAGCGTCATTTGACACCCATCAAGGCGTCGAGTGCAAGCGGATGCACTTCATCATAGCATCCAAACGCTCCAGCGAAAGGCGACCACAATGTGCTACAAGTCAATTATTTAAACCTTGCCGTAGATGCACCTCCTGCAGCCATGGCGAAATTGGGATCGAACGCGGGGAAAGCTTCGAGGCTCAACTTATCGGCCTGGCGGTTGCAGACGTCCCGCCGCTCATCGCGGCCGGCGACGGCATGGTTGGTCTATGAAGGTTAAATCATGCAGTTTCAGCGAACGGAAATTGGAAAGCGGCCCGCCGAACTGCGTGCCGAATTCGAAAGGCTGGTTTCTGCCTGTCGAGCGAATGCGGCAAGAAGTCTGCAACCCCACGCGTTTCCGCCTATGCCGCCGACCTCATTGTTACCGGCAGCCAGCAAGGAGAAAATGTCTTTCGCGCCGTGGACATCGGCGTGGCACTCGGCACTGGCCGGCCGGTCCTGGTCACCGCAAGCAATGTCGAACATGTCATGGCAAAAACCGTGCTGGTTGCCTGGAAAGACCCCGGGAGCGCGGCGGGATAGCAGATGCATTACCTTTTCTGGCCAAGGCAATTGAAGGCGTGATCGATACAATCGGTACTAAACGCGACGAAAGCATCCGTAACAGCCTCGCGACATCGCCGTCTTTCTTGAGCACCACGGCATCAGGGCGCGGAGCGAAATCATCCCCGGCGATGCTGATGGCGAACAGCTGGTGGCGTTCGCACACATGATTCATGCAGACCTGACTGTTTCCGGCGCATACGGTCATAGCCGGCTGCCGGAATGGTCGTTCGGCGGCGTTCGGCGGCGTCACGCGTACGCTGATCGAAGAGAGCAGCATCAACCGCTTCATGTCGTATTAGCCGCCGTTCGCATCAGGACCTTCACGCCCGTCGCTTGAGGCACGCACGACAGATATCGCCACGAGGAGTCACCTGTTGACCGAGATCAATGCAGTGGTTGCCGACATTGTAATGATCTGCCAGGAAACGGGAGCGAAACGACATGAGTTTTCTCGACTACCTAATTTCAGTTGACGCCAGGACCGCCTTGATGGGCCGCATGATGCAGAAGCTCGGCGTCGACAAACAATTGAAGGTCGTTCCGGACCAAGTTGCCGTCACCAATCGAGCGGTGGATCGGTGTCGCTCCTGCGGGCACCAGGATGAATGCTCGACTTGGCTCGATGAACACCAGCAAGCTGATGATCCGCCAGACTATTGCCGCAACCGCGACCTGATCGCACGGCTGCAGCAGGCCGCCGGCCAACGATAGAGCGGTCGTCCTAGGCATACCAGATCGCGTCACCAAGGCCGCGTGCTGCAGGTTCGTCAATTCCTGGGCGGTCATTGCTCGCGCAACGTTTCGCATCCTGCTGGCTGATGTCGTTCCGGCGCATACCGCCCGCGAATGCCTGCAACTCCGCTCTCATGTAAACAGCCGACCGGCCCTCAAGCCGGGGCTGGCCGCTTTGCTATCAAGGCTGCCAGGGCAGAAACCAGGGAGCGATGCGCGCAAAGGCGCGCCGTTAACGACAATGCGAGGCGCCGGCAGTTCCTGCGCGGGGTTATACGTGCGGTTTTGCGGACACCAGCAAGGTTGACCAATAAACATATATTGACAATGTTTCTTTAAGGTGCGATTCCGACTATCGATCGAAGGCCTCCTTTGAAGCAAATGCATCAATCGCCGTTGTGGACGAAAACCAAGAGCATGCATATGACTGCGAATGGCCGGACCAAGAGAACGATCGTCATCGGTGGTGCCCCGTTGCCAGACGTGCTTGACGAGGCCATGATCCGTCTTGTGGTTGACGGCTTTTATGATGAGATTCGCCGCGACGACCTTCTCGGCCCCATCTTTCATAATGGTATCCATCCTGAGGCGTGGCCGCGCCATCTGGCTAAGATGTGCGACTTCTGGTCCGCTACGCTGCTCCGGTCGTCCCGTTATGAAGGCCGTCCATTACCGCCACACCTGGCGATCTCCGGTCTTGGAGTGGCCCATTTCCGGCGTTGGCTAAAGCTGTTTCGCGCAACGGTGCGCCGTGTCTGCCCACCCGAGGTTGCGGCGCTGTTCATGGACCGCGCACTGCGCATATCTCACAGCTTCCGTCTCGCCGTCGCCTTCAGCCGTGGCGAGACTACGATGGGCATAGACCCGATCCTCGAGAAGGACCTGTGATGCGGGGTTGGTTTGTAAGTGGCTCCTGTACGAGAATTGCGAAGAGGAACCGTTCGTGCGGTTGACCAATTTCTCGGACTACGCTTTGAGGATGCTAATGTACGCGGCCTCTGCCGGTGATCGCCTGATCACGATCGAGGAGGTGGCACGCACGTTCAACGTATCCAAAACGCACCTCAACAAGGTCGCCAATACCCTGACGCGCGGCGGTTACTTGAAAGCGGTCCGCGGTCGCTCCGGTGGGCTAGCCCTCGGGCGGAGCCCCGAGATGATCCGGATCGGCGACGTGGTACGCCTGACGGAGCCAGATTTCGCGCTTGTGGAGTGCTTCGCGACCGGAAATCAGTGCGTGCTCACCGGCTGCTGCAAACTTTCAGGAATGTTCGGCGACGCGATAGCCTCCTTCCAGAACACGCTGGACCGGTACACGCTGGCCGACGTCGCGTTGATGCCCCAGGACTTTGTCGGCGGGCTGCCTGCATCCGAGGCTTCGGCGTACGATAAGCGTGGGTAAGGCCTCGATCTACAATTCAACCGCAACGCCGCGCGATTCGCGTCTGCCGGCCCGTGGAGACAAGCATGACTGACCCACACAAAAATGACACACCGGTGGCCAAGCAATTCGAGTCGGGCGTCGACCTGAACAACACGCTGCTCCCTATGCTGATCGGCGGACTTATGCTGATCGTCATCGGTGCAATCGTGGTCATGACGTTTGTCTAGCTTTTCTTAGCCAAACGGCAATGCTCATCAAAGTTGCGAAAGCACAAAGAAAGCGGCCTGAGCGGAACCTATTAAGACGCTTCGCAATCGCGGAGACTTCATCGTGAAGGAGCGCAGCTCGATTAATCCGGACATGGTCGTCGACGAGATCATGAGGCGATGGCCGGCGACGGTGGCAGTGGTTTTGAGATACAGGATGCTTTGCGTCGGCTGTCCGATAGGCACTTTCCATACCGTGACCGAGGCATGCCGGGAGCATAAGATCGACGAGGGCGACTTCCTTGTCGAACTGGAATCGGCTGTCCGAGGAGGGCACTGACGGTCAGCCGTTGTCCCGGTTCTCGGCGAGCACCACAAGGCGATGCGGATCCTTGACAGTGACTTTCTGGCGCCCGCCGGCAATGATCCCCTTCTCTTCCCACTTGCTGAGCAGCCGGCTGACGGTGTGAAGGGTCGTACCCGTCATCTCGGCAATGTCCTGCCTCGAGATCGGAAAGTCGATTTCGATGCCGTTGTCGGTCTTTCGTCCGGTCTGATTGGCCAGTCGCAGCAGCGCATGCGCAACCCGCTGCTCCACCTGCTCCGTCGACATCTCCACCACCCGTGCCTGGGTTTCTTGCAGCCTGTTTCCGACCGTCCGGTAAGTGGTCGCCCCAAACACAGGAAACCGCTTCGCCAGTTCCGGCCATAGCGCGTTGGGCCAGGTCAGCACCACGCAGTCCACCGCGGCGACAGCGCTGGCGGGGTAGGTCCTCCGGCCAAGTGCCGCGGCGACACCAAAAATCTCGCCTTCGCTGATGTATCTGGCGATGACCTGTTGTCCGTCCGGCGTGGTGCGAACCACGCGGATGTGCCCGGCGATCAGCACGAAGAAGGAGTGGGCCTCGGCCTCCTGCTCGAAAACCGCTGCCTCCTTGGCATAGCGAGATGACCGCGCATTTCGCAGGATCTCGCTCTGCTCGTCAGGCGTCAGCCCCTGGAAGAGCGGCAGCCGCGATATCAGCGATCGGTCTAGCGCAGCCAAGCGGATCCCTCACAGCCCTCTGGTTCCGCATCAGTCATGCGGGAGACCTTTCTACTCCGAGTTTGCGCCAGCGCAAATTCTGCCGGGGGTTGTCAGGCTAAAAGGCATGGAACGGCCAAATGCCGTGACGACGAAACAAAAAGGACGAACCGATGAAACTCTCCATCCTCGCCGCCACAATCTCTATCCTCGCGCTCGCCGGCGGTGCGAGCGCGGAAGAGCATGTGGTGCAAATGCTCAACAAGGGCGAAAAAGGCGCAATGGTTTTCCAGCCGGCTTTCGTCGAGGCTGCACCCGGCGACACCGTCAAGTTCGTTCCGACCGACAAGGGCCACGATGCGGAGTCGATCAAGGGTATGATCCCGGATGGCACTGAGCCTTTCAAGGGAAAGACCAGCGAGGAAATCACCGTCACGCTGACCCAGGAGGGCGTCTACGGCGTCAAGTGCGCACCGCACTACGGCATGGGCATGGTCGCGCTGATCGTTGTCGGCAAGCCGGTCAATCTCGATGCCGCCAAGGCGGTCAAACATCCCGGGAAGGCAAAAACGGTGTTCGCCGACCTGTTCACGCAGGTTCCGGCCAACTGACCAGCATACAGTCCGCCTGCCATAAGAGGGGCAGGCACGGGCCGGACGGACCGAGCGCGGCGGGTTATCCGGCCCTTTTCATTTGAGGATGCAAGTGATGGCAGTTTCACGTCTGCGGGCCTACACCGGGCCTGCGATTCTTTCCTATGGATTCAGGCCCTTCTTCCTCCTCGGGTCGCTGTATGCCGGGCTCTCCATTCTGCTCTGGCTGCCGATGTATGCAGGCGAACTCGATGCCCACAGTGTGTTTGTCCCGGTCGACTGGCACGTCCATGAAATGCTGTTCGGCTATCTGCCGGCGATCGTTACCGGGTTCCTGCTGACCGCCATTCCCAATTGGACCGGCCGGCTGCCCGTGCAAGGCCTGCCGCTGCTGGCTCTGGTTGTCCTGTGGCTTGCCGGACGCGTCGCCGTTTTCTTCTCGGCGGATATCGGCTGGGAAGCAGCAGCCGTGATCGATGGTTCTTTTCTGCTTGCTGTCGCGGCCGCGGCGGCCCGCGAGATCGTCGCAGGACGGAACTGGCGCAACCTGAAAGTACTGCTGCCACTTGCCGTCCTAGCGTGCGCCAACGGCGCGTTCCATATCGAGGCACACCTTCAAGGCATATCCGACATTAGCCGCAGGCTCGGCATGGCTGCGGCGATCGTGCTCATCTCGCTGATCGGTGGGCGCATCATTCCGAGCTTCACGCGCAACTGGCTCGTCCGCGAAAATCCTGGCAGGCTGCCTGCGCCGTTCGATCGTTTTGACATCGTATCGATAGCCAGCTCAGCCATCGCCCTGGGAGCATGGACGTTCGCTCCTAGCGACAGCATCTCAGGCATGCTTATGGCCGTCGCCGCGATCTGCCAGGCGTGGCGTCTGTCCCGCTGGGCTGGCGAGCGCACCTTGCGGGATGCGCTGGTACTCATGCTCCATCTTGCATATACCTTCGTGCCTGTCGGTCTTGCCTTCGTTTCGGCGTCGATCTTCTATCCTGCCATCGTGCCGGCTGCTGCAGGGCTCCACGCACTCGGAACTGGCGCGGTCGGCGCGATGACACTTGCCGTGATGACCCGCGCAACGCTCGGTCACACCCGGCGAGACCTTAAGGCTGGAAAAGGCGCCTCGTTCATTTTTGGAGCCGTCCTGCTCGCAGGATCATTGAGGATCCTGGCCGTCTTCGTCCCCTATGACGTGGTGATCGACATGGCCGGCACCGCCTGGTTGGCGGCATTTGCCGGCTTCATTCTGATCTATGGAACTGCGTTGATGAGGCCAACCGCGCGGTGACGAAGGGCGACGGGCTGGCTCGCGACGTCGAGAAGACGTGACCCCGCTATTCCTGTTTTTCAGACGATGCCAAGTCGGCTAAAGATTCTGCTTGCCCATCCCGGGTGGTCCCGCACCAGCCTGAATCCCAGATTATCGGGAGGCGTGCCAACAGCACAGCCTCCGCTTTTCCCGTCACTGACGAAGTTCGACATATAGGCTCTGTGAAGCCCTTCAAGGACGTGGACGCCGCAATTGTCGACCGAACTCACAACACCGCTTCCATCCGCAGCCAATGTGGTGCGGACATAACAGGTCGACGTCCACTCCCAGACGTTGCCGGAAAAGTCGGCGAGGCCCAGGGAATTGAGACCAAAAGAGCCACGGCTCTTGGGCAACGGGTCCGGTTCGCGATTGAGGTCCACCTCGGCCTTGTAGCTGGTGAGCCAACGTCTGGCGGGGTTGTTGGCGTCGTTTTCGACACCCTCGAATTCGCCTGCGAACCGCTCCGCCGCGGCAAACGCCCACTCTTCGTCGGATGGCAGCCGCCATTGGTCGCCGGTCACTTCTGAATACCACCGGGCATAGGCATTGGCATCGAGATAGCTCACTCCGGTTACGGGAGCATCATTCGGGATCGCGCGCGTCTCCTGTGCCGGCTGACAGCTTCCTGCCGACACGCAGTCCGCATAGTCGGCCGCGCTGACCTGATAGGCCATGATTTCGAGAGGTCTGCTGAGTTGCCGCTTGAAGCGGGGATTGCCTTGCGGGCGTCCCTCCCTCAGGAACTCGCCAGGCGTCGGATAGGTGATCGAACCGGAAAGCAAGGTAACCGTCATAGCGAGGGGGTGAGGTAGTCGATCCCCGAAGACCGTCTGTATCGAGAGCCCTGCCGGAACGGCAGCGGCGGCCAGGGCGACCGGAAGGACCTTGAGGATCAATGGAGACATCGCTTTTGACCATACCCGGACAGCGTCGCTGTCCGGGTAAATTGGAGTGCCGTCAGTTGGTGGCGACGGGTTTGGGCGCCTCGACCTGCGTCATCAGGTCGTCATTCCATTCGCCCTCGACCATGAAGTGAGCGGTCGCTCCGAGTTCCACGGCCTCGATCAGATTGTGATTGACGTAGGCGTAGACGCCGGGCTGCAGGAACGTATAGAGCGCCGAGCCCGCTGAGCCGCCGCGGATGAACCAGGTTTCCAGATCCTTGGCCGGCGGGTTGGCGAATTTGCCCTCTTCCCAGACATAGTCGCCATGGCCACCGATCAGATGCGGCCTCGTATCGCGGTTGGCCTGCGAATGGACGATCAGTACCGTCTCGCCGACCTTCGCCTTCATGGCGTTGTCGCCGGTCAGGGAACCGACCTTGCCGTTGAACACCACATGCGTCGGGATCAGCCCGCGCATGACCTTGACGATGTCGTCGTAGCCGTCGCCAGCCGATTCGTAGCTCTTGAAGTTGCCCTTCTCGTCGCGCGGAATATAGAAGTCGTTCTCGCCGATGTAGAATATCTTGTCGTACTTTACCGGTTCGCCCTTGTCGTTCCTGAGCCCATCGCGCGGCAGGATCATGATGGCGCCGCTCATGCCGGAGACGACATGCCATGGGATCATCGCGCCGCCAGGCGCGCAGTGATAGACGAACGTTCCCGGTCGCGTCGCCTTGAAGCGCAGGGTCACCTGCTCGCCGGGATTGATCAGAGTCAGACCGCCGCCGCCCAGAGCGCCGGTCGCGGCGTGGAAGTCGATGTTGTGGGCGAGTGAGTTGGTATCGTGATTGATGAGCGTCAGTTCGACATAGTCGTCCTGATGCACGACCATCAGGGGGCCCGGGATCGAGCCGTTGTAAGTCATTGCATTGAGCTGGGTCCCGTCGGCATCGATGACCATCGGTTTCTCCTCGATCGTCATGGTGAATTCGACGATCTCCGGTCCGCCTTTGGCGACCTGGTCGTGCAGATGCACAAAAGGGGGTGCCACGAGCTTGATCTTTTCGCGGGGAAGCCCTCGAATGTCTGCCTTTGTCACCGTTGCCGAAAATGCCGGCAGTGCCGCCACGGCGGCAGCGCCAATCGCTGCTCCAAACAGGGCTTCGCGTCGCGTGATCATATCAATCTCCTATCTCTACCTTTGCGAATGAGCAGAAGGTATCTGGCCTGACGCAGCGTTTCTTTGCGCTGGCGCAAATTGCTGGAGTTCAGTGTTAGGCAGCAACAACCCCGGAAACAGCAATCGTGCGCGGCATAGTCGCAGTGGGGAAGGGTGTGGGGGCGGTTGGCTGCACCGGCGCTGTTTGTCAGCCCTCGGCCCTGGATCAGCGCTCCAGTCTGTCTTCCCGATCGATAAGGATCCGCTCGGCAGCTCCGTCAAGATCCTCGTACTGGCCACTCCTCAACGCCCACAGGAAGCCCCCCAGGCCAAGCGCACCAAGGAACAGGGCGACAGGGATGAGGTAGGCAAGGGTGGTCATGAGGATTGGGCCAGTTTGCTGCTGTCGGACAGCCTGTCACGCCGAACATCTCTCGCCTGCGTGCGGGACATCGAACCTTGCAGGCGCAGCGCGTTTCCGATCACAAGCAGGGAAGACGCGGACATGGCGATCGCGGCGATAAGAGGGGTGACGTGCCCCAGGATCGCGATCGGCACGGCGACAGCATTGTAGACGATGGCGATCGTGATGTTCTGGCGAATCAGGCTTCCCGCCTTGCGCGAGACGTCCAGCGCGAGGGGGATTGCCAGAAGGCTTTCGCGCAGGAATACGAAATCCGCCGCATTGCGGCCAATGTCGGCGGCCGTGGCCGGCGCGAACGAAACATGCGCCGCGCTCAGTGCAGGCGTGTCGTTCAAGCCGTCGCCAACCATCAGAACCCGGCGTCCCTCTTTCGCCAAGGTTTCGATGGATTCGACCTTGCCGGACGGCAGCAGACACGGAGCGAAGTCGTCGATACCCAGCATTTTCGAGATTTCGCGGCAGGCGCCCGCGCTATCGCCCGACAGCATCTGAACCGACATCCCGGCATCGTTCAATCGCTCGATCGCCGCCCTGGCGTCGGCACGCAACGCATCCTCGAAATTGAAGGTCGCGACAACGATCCCGTCTTTCGTCAGGACCGTCCCGCCATAGCCATGTTTGCCTTCGCCGCCGGTGCGGGCCTTCCATCCAGCCCATCCGCGTCTGCCCAGCCGCCAGATACTTCCGACGTCAGTTGCTTCGATACCGAACCCCGGATGCTCGGTGACGGCATCGAATTTGTGCTGCCCGCCGCCAGCGGCAAGACCGGCTATGGCTTTTGAAAACGGATGACGCGAATGCGCGGCCATGTCGGCTGCAATCGTCAGCATGGCCGGATCGATCGAGGCCGCATTGACGAGACGGGGCTGGCCGAGCGTGAGCGTGCCGGTCTTGTCGAACACCGCTGCATCAATCGTTGCCAGGCGCTCCATGGCCGAACCATCCTTGACCATGATGCCGTTCTCGAACAGCCGCCGCGCGGCGACCACCTGGACGATCGGCACGGCGAGCCCGAGCGCGCACGGACATGTGATGATCAAAACGGCGATGGCGATGGTTATCGCCCGATGCCAGTCGCCGGTTGCCGCCATCCAGCCAAGGAATGTCACGAAGGCGGTGAGATGAACAACTGGAGCATAGAGTGCTGAAACGCGATCGGCGATGCGGCGGTAATGTGCGCGACCGCCCTCGGCGGCTTCCATCAGCCGAACCATTTCCGCCAGGAACGAATCCTTCGCGGCGGTTGTCGCCTCGATGGTTAGCGGGCCGGTAAGGTTGAGCACGCCGGCCTGGACGGCATCGTTTGGCGCCACGCTTCTGGGCGTGCTCTCGCCCGAAACCAGCGAGCAGTCGACGTCCGATGTCCCACGCGTGATCTTGCCGTCGACGGGGATTCTTTCGCCGGCCGCTATCAGCAACAGCATGCCCGGTTCGATCTCGCCAACCGGCAGATAGTCGCGTGCGCCATCGTCGCGCAGCACCATGGCGCCACGCGCGGCCAGTTGTGACAGGCCTTTCACGGCGGTGCGGGCGCGTTCGCGCATCACGTGATCCAGCGTGCGGCCGATCAACAGGAAGAACAGCAGAGACACCGACGCGTCGAAATAGGCGTGGTCGCCATGGGTGATCGTCTCATAGAGGCTCATCGCATAGGCCAGCGACACGCCGACCGCGATCGGCACGTCCATGTTCATGCGGCCGTGACGCAAGGCATTCCAGGCCGACTTGAAGAAGATGCCGCCGGCGAAGGCGAGTGCGGGGATGGCGATCAGTGCCGAGACCCAGTGGAACAAATCGCGGGTCGCGCCCTCGGCACCGGACCAGACCGAAACCGACAGCAGCATGATGTTGCCCGCCGCAAATCCGGCAACAGCGACGGCGCGGATAAGCTCCGAGAGCGTTTTGTCCTTTTCACTAATCTCGGGTCCGAACAAATGCGCCTGGTAACCTAGCCGCCCCAGCATGGCGACGAATGGTGGGGCCTCGTCCCCGCGCCACCGGACCGAGACCCGCTTCGTTGACAGGTTGACGCGAGCGGCCTCGACGTGATCGAGTTTTGCCAACGCTGTCTCGATTGTCTGGATGCAGGCTGCGCAATGAACCGTCGGAACTGAAAGATCGGTCTGGCTAAGGCCATCGCCAAGCGACCGGCTCGCCAGCTTGACCTCTTCGCTTGACGGCAGGACGGATGTAGCGTTGCCCAGATCCAGCGCCATTTCAGCACCTGGTGCACAGCAGCTCATTTCAGCGCTCCATCGGAGATCATGATCCTGCGCACGTCGCGGAAAGGCCTTGCCAGACCGGCATCGGCGTCGATTTCGACGATCCACACACCGTCCCTTGGCATGTGCTGCACTGCAAACTCCTGGCCCGAGGCGGCGGCGAGCGTGATGGACTCATCTTCTTTCTCGTAAGCGGGATGGCGAAACAGCACTTTGACGCCATGCAAGGGAACCGACTTGCCGGCGGCGTCGGTGAGGCTATAGCGGACTTCGCCCCATGAGATGGTCAGCTTGCCGGTCCAGCCGAGGGCTGCCTGCGCGCGCCCTTCCTCAGCCTTCTTGTTGAATTGCTGGCTCGCCACATAGGTGTTTTCGACGACAAGGCCGGTCCAGCTTGTGTTGGCAAGCGTCGCCATCGTCAGATTGACCGCAATGACCACGCCGAAAAAGGCGAGGATGATGGCCAACATGTGCCTGCCGGTGAATTCGCGGGGCTTTCGCGTGGTGGCGTTCATCTGGCGATCTCCGGCGCGTGGAATGTGGCGGTGTATTCGTTCGACTCGAAACTCGCTTTGTCCTCGACCCGGAGTGTGAAGGTCTGCGCTTCGCGATGGATCTGATCAGCAGGCAGGCGCACGAAAACCTTCAACATCTTCAGCCGGTCGGGTTCGACCTGGATCGCAAAAGAGCGATCGGCGGGGAGGTCGACACCAAGGATGCTCATCTCTGCGCCTGGCAAACCCCCAATGCTGACGACGATCGTTCTTGGTTCGGGGATCATGTTCAGCAGCTTGACGGTATAGCCATTGCGGATCGAGCCGTCGGACAGCGTCACGAATTGTGGATTGCGGTCGTGCAAAACATTGATTTCGAGCCGGTCGCGCGTCAGCAGCGAAAAGAGCAGACCCAGGCCGATCAGCGACCACATGGCCATGTAGACATAGGTGCGTGGCCGAAAGATCTTGCGGACATGGAAATGCGCCACCCTGTCCGAAAACAGGCCGTCATCCGTCCTGACCAATGACGGATCGACCGAACAGGCGCCGCCCGCGGTCGCCAGCATCATGTTGGCATTGTAGTCGGAGAGTGTCGCGTAGGAGATCAAGCCGCGCTCCTTGCCGAGCTTGTCCATGACGCCGTCGCAGGCGTCGATGCAGAGCGCGCAGGTGATGCATTCGAGCTGTTGGCCATCGCGAATGTCGATCCCCATCGGGCAGACAGCCACGCAGGCGTTACAGTCGACGCAATCGCCGACTGACTCTCCGGCGGCCTGGACCTTCTTGGTGTGACGCGTGCGCGGTTCGCCGCGCCAGTCATTGTACGTGACGGTGAGCGAACTTTCGTCGAGCATGGCCGCCTGGATGCGCGGCCATGGGCACATATAGGTGCAGACCTGCTCGCGCATCAGCCCGCCGAACGTATAGGTCGTCGCTGTGAGCACAGCGACGGTGATGTAGGCGACAGGCGCTGCCGTGCCGGTGAAGAGTTCGACCAGCAAGATCGGCGCATCGGCGAAATAGAAGATCCAGGCCCCGCCGGTCGCTGCACCTATGATCAGCCAGATGGCGTGTTTCGATATTCTCAGCGCGAGCTTGCGGGCGGTCCAAGGCCCGGCCTCGAGCTTCATGCGGGCGTTGCGGTCGCCCTCGATAGCTCGCTCGACGACCAGGAACAGATCGACCCACACGGTCTGCGGACACGTATAGCCGCACCAGGCACGACCGATAGTCGACGTAACCAGGAAAAGACCGACGCCGGCCATGACCAGAAGGCCGGCCACATAGTAGAATTCCTGCGGCCAGATCTCGATGAAGAAGAAGTAGAAACGCCGGTTGGCGACATCGAGCAGCACTGCCTGGTCAGGGGCAAACGGGCCACGATCCCACCGCAGCCACGGCGTCAGATAGTAGATGCCGAGCGTGATCGCCATCACCAGCCATTTGAACCGGCGAAAGCTGCCCGAGGCCCGCTTCGGGAAGATCTTCTTGCGCGCGGCATACATCGGCTGTCGCACTTTGGCGGAGTTGACCGCCTCGGCTTCGAGCCGTTCTACCTGCGTATTGTCCAGCACTGGTTTCTCCCGTCGCGCAGCTTTCATTTCGCCGGGCAAATGTCCTGACTGGATGCAGGCAGGTCGGGCGGATTTTGCTGCCGACTGGATTGCGCCGCGTTGATGCAGGTCAATCGCCTGGCCCACGGAAAACAAATCGAGACCCGGCAGAGCCGTACCTCGTCGCTTCGGCGGTGAGGGCCGGAGAATAGGCCCCCGTTCCTATTCTCCACCGCCTAGCGAATGCACGTAGACCGCCAATTCCTTGACCCTGGTTTCGCCCAGGCGCGCCCCCCAGGCCGGCATCACGCCTTGTTTCGGCGCTGTGACCTGGGCGGCAATGGCCGTTTCGCCCGATCCGTAGAGCCAGATGGCATCGGTCAGATCAGGAGCGCCGAGCTCCTTGTTGCCCTTTGCGTTGTCGCCGTGACAAGCAACGCAGTTTTCCGCAAAAACCTTGGCACCGGGCGCCACCAAAGATTCGTCGCTGACGGCTTGGGACAGGCCGGCAATATAGGCGCTGACCTGTTTGATCTGGTCGGCAGTGATAATGTCGCCAAAGGCTGGCATTTCCGAAAGTCGCGTATCCGGATCGGATGCGAAGCGGATACCATGCGTGACCGTCTGCTGGATCTGATCCGCCTTGCCGCCCCACAGCCAGTCATCGTCATTGAGGTTGGGGAAGCCCTTGGAGCCCTGGGCGCCGGAGCCATGACATTGCACGCAATTGACCTTGAACGCGGCGCCACCAGCGGCGATCGCGAATTCGCGCAAACCATCGTCCGCGGCAATCTCCGAGACGCTCTTGGACTCGACCGCCGCGACATATTTGCCCTTCGCAACTTCGGCTGCTGCAAGCTCGTTGCCGACATCGTTGCGGCTGGAATAGCCGAGCACGCCCTTGGTTGCCGAGTGCAGCAGAGGCCATGCCGGGTAGGCGATGGTGTAGCCGATCGCCCAGACTATGGTGATGTAGAACGTCCAGACCCACCAGCGCGGAAGCGGGTTGTTCAGCTCCCGAATGCCATCCCATTCGTGGCCGGTGGTCGAAACACCAGAGATTTCATCGATGTGCTCGTCGCTCATGATCACTCGTCCTCAAGGGGAATCCGGGCAGCTTCGTCGGCCAGCTTGCGGCTGCCAGGGCGCAGGGCGAAGGCGACTGCCCCGACAAAGAAGAGCGCCATGGCGACCAGACCCCAGCTGTCGGCAAACTCCTGCATCAAATTGTAATCCATGGAAAAAACTCCTCAGCGGTAGCCGGCGGCTTCGTCGTAGTTCTTGAAATCGACCAGCGTGCCGAGCATCTGCAAATAGGCGACGAGGGCGTCCATTTCGGTGACCTGTTGCGGGTTGCCGTCGAAGTCGCCGATCTTGGCTTTGGGGTAGCGGGCTTCGAGGCCGGATGTGTCGGCGTTGGGATCAGCCTGCGTCATCAGATCGGCATTGGCGTGCGCGATCATGTCGTCGGAGTAGGGGACGCCAACGCGCGCGTTGGCAACGAGATGGGTCGAGAACTCCTTCACATCGATCGGCGCGTCTTTCAGGAACGCGTAGCTCGGCATGATCGATTCCGGCACGACGGAACGCGGGTCCGAAAGGTGGTCGACGTGCCAGACATTCGAGTAGCGGTCGCCAACCCGGGCAAGGTCCGGTCCGGTGCGTTTCGATCCCCACTGGAAGGGATGATCGTACATCGACTCGGCCGCCAGACTGTAATGCCCATAGCGCTCGACCTCGTCACGGAACGGCCGGATCATCTGGCTATGGCAAAGATAGCATCCCTCACGCACATAGATGTTGCGCCCGACGAGTTCGAGCGGCGAGTAGGGGCGCATACCTTCCACCTTCTCGATCATGTTGTCGAGATAGAAGAGCGGTGCGATCTCGACGATGCCGCCGACAGTCACCACAAGAAGAGAGCCGATGAGCAGAAGCGTGGCGTTCTTCTCGATCAGCGCGTGTTTGTCCATCAAGCCCATTGTCTGGCTCCTTATTCGGCAGGCTGCAGGACGGGCAGGGAGCCCGGCATCGGCTCTTCCTCGCGCTGGTAGCCGAGGATGGTCATGGCGATGTTCCAGGCCATGATCAGGGCGCCGGAGAGGTACATGGCCCCGCCGATGGCGCGCATGACATAGTAGGGGTGCATGGCGGCGACGGTTTCGGCAAAGGAGTAGACCAGGAAGCCCTGCTCGTCGTATTCGCGCCACATCAGGCCCTGCATGATGCCGGACACCCACATCACCGCGGCGTAAACGACGATGCCGAGCGTCGCCAGCCAGAAGTGCCAGGTGACGAGCCGCAGCGAATAGAGACGTTGACGGTTCCAGAGCCTCGGCACCATGTAGTAGATCGCGCCGAACGAGATCATGCCGACCCAGCCGAGTGCGCCCGAATGGACGTGCCCGATGGTCCAGTCGGTATAGTGCGACAGCGAATTGACCGCCTTGATCGACATCATCGGACCTTCAAAGGTCGACATGCCGTAGAAGGCGATGGCCATCACCATCATGCGGATAATCGGATCGGTGCGTAGCTTGTCCCAGGCGCCCGACAGCGTCATCAGGCCGTTGATCATGCCGCCCCATGACGGCATCCACAGCATGATCGAAAACACCATGCCGAGCGTCTGCGCCCAATCGGGCAGGGCGGTGTAGTGCAGGTGATGCGGACCGGCCCAGATGTAGAGGAAGATGATCGCCCAGAAGTGGATGATCGACAGGCGGTAGGAATAGACCGGCCGGTTTGCCTGCTTGGGCACGAAGTAATACATCATGCCGAGGAAGCCGGCGGTGAGGAAGAAGCCGACGGCGTTGTGGCCGTACCACCATTGCGTCAGGGCGTCCTGGACGCCGGAAAAGGCGGAGTAGCTCTTGGAACCCAGGAATGAGGCCGGCATCGACAGGTTGTTGACCACATGCAGCATCGCGATGGTGACGATGAAGGACAGGTAAAACCAGTTGGCGACGTAGATGTGCGGTTCCTTGCGCTTCAGGATCGTGCCGAGGAACAGGATGAGATAAGCGACCCAGACGATGGTCAGCCAGATGTCCACATACCATTCGGGCTCTGCGTATTCGCGGCTCTCGGTGATACCGAGCAGGTAGCCGGTCGCGGCCATGACGATGAAGAGCTGGTAGCCCCAAAACACGAACCAACCGAGATCGCCGCCGAACAGCCGAGCGCGGCAGGTGCGCTGGACGACATACAGGGACGTGCAGAGCAGCGCATTGCCGCCGAAGGCGAAGACAACGCCCGACGTATGCAATGGCCGTAAACGGCCGAAGTTAAACCAGGGCTGAATGTTGAGATCGGGGTAGGCAAGTTGCAGCGCAATGACGACGCCGACCAGCATACCGACGACACCCCAGAACATGGTGGCGATGGCGCCATAGCGGATTGGCCCATCCATGTAGGCGGACGGGTCGATCGGAGCAGCCACTTCGAAATTCGTGTTGCGGATGAGGATGGCGACAAAGCCGAGCAGCACAAAAAACAGTACCCACATATGCTGCCGGAATGGCTCGTCCACACCGAACCCGGCTGCCACAAGGGCCGCAAATGTGAACAGGCCCAAGGCGAAGATTTGCGTGCCGAACTTCATGACCTGTCCCCGACCTCGGATTGGGATGCGCGGATACCAATCCGCTTGACACCAATTCAGCAGTCACGTCGTCGCTGCCTTGATCCATGTCAAAGCCATTTGCTTTTGGGTTGGGCAGCTTCCAACTCGCAAACGATCAGGAGGCTTTCATTGGACGGGGAGAACGAGCGGAAATCGTCGCTGTTTGAAGCCCGCCGCGAGATTTCGATGCCGGTCGGACGGTTCGATCGAGAGTTCCTTCCTAGCGCTGTGATGAAACGTGCCCATGGGGAAAAGCTGCGGCTCTGTGACGCCTTGGAAAAGATCGCCGACACGTTGCCGGCCGCAGATCGCCTGAAGTGTATTGGCGTGGCCAACGCGATCGTTCCGCTGTTGCGCAACATTCACCAATACGAGGAGACGGTTATCTTTCCGGCGTACGAGGCTGCTTTGACTGGCAGCGATGCCAACCTTGCTTCAACTCGTCGATTGCGCGCAGAACACGTCGAGGACCAATGCTTTGCCGGCGAGGTGACTGAAATCCTGCTGGCGATCGGCCATGGCGAGACAGTCGACAATGCCGAGGCTGTCGGCTTCATGCTGCGCGGCTTATTCGAAAGCTTGCGCCGGCATATCGCCTTCGAACGCGAGCACGTCTTGCCGATGATCGGGGTCGTCGATGCCAGTTAGGCGCCGGAGCGTCGCTGCAGCCGGCTCATGTTCTCCACGGTCACGTGCCGGTTGTTGTCGATCCGGATTACGCTGTCTGTTCTCAGTCTGGTCAACTGGCGGCTGACCGTCTCGATCGTCAAGCCGAGAAAATCGGCGATGTCGGCGCGCGTCAGCGGCAGGTCAAAGCTTGTCGACTGGGCCGCCGGGTCAAGCGTAGGATCGATATTCCTGGCGATCATCAGGAGAAAGCTCGCCACCTTTTCCGCAGCACTCTTGCGCCCCAGCGTCACCATCCAGTCGCGGGCTTCGTCGAGTTCGTTCAGCGTGTGCTTGAGCAGACGATGCTCGAGTTCCGGCGATTCCTTCATCATGCGCTCGATGGCGGCCTTTGGAAATGAACACACCGAAACGGCGGTTGCGGCTTCGGCGTTGATCGCGCTTTCCACGAAGGGACTGCCTAGAAAATCGGGGGCAAACTGGAGGCCGACAATCTGCTGGCGTCCGTCCGACAGGCTCTTTGTGAGCTTCACCACGCCGGAAAGCACGTTCGAATAACGGTCGACGGTCTCGGTGTCACCAATCAGTTCTGCGCCCGGTTCAACGGTATGCTTCGATGAGGTCTTTGCGAGGCCCACCAGTTGATCGGGATCGAGCGCGCCGCAGACGCCATGGTGGCGCGCTTCGCATGATCGGCAAAGCACTGGAATGCCGGTGCTGTGAATATCCTGACGCACTGTCATCATGATCGTCCGAGGACCCAAACTGCCGGCAAGATAGCATCGGCGGCAGGAAAATCCTTGCGGCAGTTTGTCCACAGCGGACTTTGACCGAAATCAAGGCTGCCGGCCAGTAATGTGGTGAAAGTCGGGCCATGCAAAGTGGAGCGGATAGAGGCGTGCGGCCAGAATTAGTTGCCAGACTTGGTGAGAACGTGCCGCGCTATACGAGCTACCCGACAGCGCCGCATTTCAATACAAGCGTCGATGCTGTCGTTTGTCGAGGCTGGCTGCAGGCGCTCGACGAGGGCCACGAGATATCGCTCTATCTGCACATCCCGTACTGCGACAAGCTTTGCTGGTTCTGTGCCTGCCATACCAAGCAGACACGCCACTACGAACCGGTGAGCACGTATCTTCGCTCACTGCATGCCGAGATCGCCACCGTCGCCAGTCTTGTCGCAGGCAAGGGCCGCGTGCGTGCCGTCCATTTCGGCGGCGGTTCGCCAACGATGCTCAAACCGGAGGATCTGGTGGCGCTGGGAACCGTCCTGCGCAACAGCTTCACCTTTCCTCCCGGCGCCAAGATCAGCGTCGAAATCGAACCCAATGATATGGACGATGCCCGCCTCGACGCACTCGCCGAAATCGGCATGACCCGTGCGAGCCTCGGCGTCCAGGATTTTGACCCGAAGGTGCAAAAGGCAATTAACCGCGAGCAGAGGTTTTTGCAGACCAAAGCGGCAGTCGACGGCGTTCGTTCGCGCGGCGTCGAATCGGTCAATCTGGACCTGCTCAACGGCTTGCCACACCAGACCAGGGAGAGTGTCTCCTCCACCGTCGCGCAGGCACTAACCCTGGAACCGGATCGGATAGCGCTTTTTGGCTACGCCCATGTGCCGTGGTTTAAGAAGCATCAGACGATGATCGACGAGGCATGGCTGCCGGGTCCGGCAGAGCGGTTTGCTCAATCGCAACTTGCGGCGCGGGCGATCGTGGACCAGGGATACGAAGCAATCGGCCTCGACCATTTCGCCAAACCGGGCGATGCCCTCGCGCTTGCCGCCCGCGCCGGAACACTGCACCGGAACTTTCAGGGCTATACCGAGGATCGCTGCGAGACCTTGATCGGCCTTGGCCCGTCATCCATCAGCCAGTTTCGCCAGGGCTATGCACAGAACATGCCTTCGACCGCTGAGTATGGACGCATGGTTGCTGATGGCGGGCTGGCCGCTGTTCGGGGTATCGCGCTTTCCGACGACGACCGTGTTCGCGGCTGGATCATCGAGCGATTGATGTGTGACTTCGCCTTCTCGGCGATTGAGCTGGTGGAGCGCTTTGGCGAAGCCGGCCAAAGACTTCTCCTCAAGGCGAGTTCCACGGCTCTTCATGGTCCTGCGCGGCTGCTTGAACTTGATGGTGACCGCTTCGTCTTGCCGGCGGAAAGCCGGCCCTTTGTCAGAAGCATCGCGGCGAAGTTCGACAAATATTTCGAAACCGGTACAGCCAGGCATTCCGTAGCGGTCTGAACGATCGCCCGTTCAGAAGTGCTCGCCGGCCTTGAATGGGCCAATGCGGGTGCCGGCCGCGATCAGATAGCCGGTCGACCAGCCAATCAGAAGAAATCCGTTCACGCCCTCTAGAGCCGCGAGGACGCGCCATGCGTGAGCGGGCACAATGTCGCCGTAGCCGACGGTCGAGAAGGTGATGGTGGAAAAGTACAGCGCGGTTTCGAAGTCAGCAAAGATATCGAGCAACCGGTATAGTCCTGCCCAGAGCCACACCTCTGTGGTCATGATGGCAAAGAGTCCCATCACCACGCTGATCATCGCAACGATGCGGCTGCGGCGCCCGTGCATGCGAAAAACGGGCGACCAGGTGCCCCATCGCATGTGTGACCACGATCAGACCAAAGGTGTGAACCAGGACCGTAAGGCTAATGACGACGGTGCCGATGAGCAGATTGAGGATCATCTTCGGAAGGTAGAGATTGCTGCGGTGCCTTCTTGCTCGAAATCAAACCCGCAGGTTTCGCCTACGCGGTGCAGATTGTCGACCGGGTCAGGAACCGCTTCTCCCGCCCGTTATCCAGCGAGAACATGCCACCGCGACCCGGCACCACGTCGATGATGAGATCGGTATGTTTCCAAGCCTCGAATTGCGACGCACCGATGTAGAACGGCGCGTCGCCGATGTGGCCGAGCAGCACATCCTGGTCGCCCACGATGAAGCCGATACGCGGATAGCACATCGGCGAAGAGCCGTCGCAGCAGCCGCCGGATTGATGAAACAGCACCGGACCGTGCTCGGCAACGATCTCGGCGATCAGTTCAAGGGCTGCCGGTGTCGCTGTGACCTTCGCTCGCATCGTGTTTTCCGATTTCCAGCCTTTGGCGCGGCCCCTCGCGGAGCCGCGCCTGTGGGTCAAAGCGGCGATCAGAAGAAGCCGAGCTTCTTCGGGCTGTAGCTGACCAGCATGTTTTTGGTCTGCTGGTAGTGGTCGAGCATCATCTTGTGTGTCTCGCGGCCGATGCCGGACTGCTTGTAGCCGCCGAAGGCCGCATGCGCGGGATAGGCGTGGTAGCAGTTGGTCCAGACGCGGCCCGCCTGGATCGCGCGGCCGAACCGGTAGGCGCGGTTGCTGTCGCGTGTCCAGATACCAGCGCCGAGGCCGTAGAGCGTATCGTTGGCTATGCTGAGCGCTTCGTCGTCGTCCTTGAAGGTCGTGACCGAGACCACCGGTCCGAAGATCTCTTCCTGGAAGATGCGCATTTTGTTGTGTCCCTTGAACACCGTCGGCTTCACGTAGTAGCCGCCGGCGAGATCGCCGGGCAGGACATTGCGCTCGCCACCGGTCAGCAACTCGGCGCCTTCCTGGCGGCCGATGTCGATGTAGGCCAGGATCTTTTCCAACTGCTCGGATGATGCTTGGGCACCGATCATCGTTGCCGGGTCGAGCGGATCGCCCTGCACGATCGCCTCGACACGCTTCATCGCACGTTCCATGAACCTGTCGTAGATCGATTCATGAATGAGCGCGCGGCTCGGGCAGGTGCAGACTTCGCCCTGATTCAGCGCGAACATGACGAAGCCTTCGATCGCCTTGTCGAAGAAATCGTCGTCTTCGGCGACAACGTCCTTGAAGAAGATGTTTGGCGATTTGCCGCCCAATTCCAGCGTGACGGGGATCAGGTTATGGCTGGCATACTGCATGATCAGCCGGCCAGTCGTGGTTTCTCCGGTAAAGGCGATTTTGGCAATGCGCGGCGACGACGCGAGCGGCTTACCGGCTTCGAGGCCGAAGCCGTTGACAATGTTGAGCACACCCGGCGGCAGCAGATCGCCGATAAGATCGGCCCACAGCAAGATGGCAGCCGGCGTCTGCTCGGCAGGCTTCAGCACGACGCAGTTTCCGGCCGCAAGCGCGGGAGCAAGCTTCCAGCAGGCCATCAGCAGCGGGAAGTTCCACGGGATGATCTGGCCAACCACCCCGAGCGGCTCATGGAAATGATAGGCAACGGTATCGTCGTCGATCTGCGAAAGGCTGCCTTCCTGGCCACGCAAGGCACCGGCGAAATAGCGGAAATGGTCGATTGCTAGAGGCAGGTCGGCGGCGGTCGTTTCGCGGATCGGCTTGCCGTTGTCCCAGGTTTCGGCACATGCGAGGAGATCGAGGTTTTCCTCCATGTGATCGGCGATGCGATTGAGGATGAGTGAGCGCTCGCCCACACTCGTGCGCCCCCAGGCGTCCTTGGCGGCATGGGCAGCGTCTAAAGCCGCCTCGATGTCCTGGGCATCCGAGCGAGCCACCTCGCAGAGCAACTGACCATTCACCGGCGAGAAGTTTTCGAAATAACGGCCCGAACGCGGCTCGGCCCATTTGCCACCGATGAAATTGCCGTAGCGCTTGTCGAAGGGTGCCTTGACCGGGCGTGAGAATTCAACCTTATTCAAGTGTCTTCCTCCCAAAGCTGGCGCCGCGGAATGCGACGCTTCGGAAAGAGACTTGCTATCTCCTACCGCTATTGCCAATGCGCCGGGGACAGTGAGCGGGCGGGTGTGTCGCAGAATTGCGACAGTCATGCGACGTTTCAAAAGTCAGTGGGACCTGTGGACGTCCAGGCGGTTGAGCTTGCGGTGAAGCGTGGCGCGACTGATGCCGAGCGCATGGGCCGCGGCCGAGACATTTCCGTCTGCCCGCGCCAGCGCCCGCTGCAGAACGCCGCGCTCCGCCTCGGCGAGGACTTCGGGGCCGCCCTCGGCCCAACCGAGCAGATCGGCCGCAGGCATCGGCTTGTCGAGACACTGTTGCGTAATTCCAAGCGCCAGGCGAGCCGAACGGGTCGCGCCGACCACAAGGTCGTCCGCATCAACCGCGATCAACGCGCCGGAACCCTTGTCGGGCACCGGCGCCAGCAGAATGCGCGCCTTGGGGAATGCCATTTTGAAGTTCTCCGCCTCGATCCGACGCGCCGCGTCGACGACGGCCATGGAAATAAGGTTGGAGAAGACCTCGGTCAGATCAGCCCGGCAGGAAGACACGTCAAGGGCAGCCACAAGGTCTCCACGGTGATCATAGATCGGAGCCGTGGTGCAGCTCAGCCCGGTGTTGCGCGTGTGAAAATGCTGATCACGGTGGATCGTCAGGACGCGCTGTTCCACCAGACAGGTGCCGATACCATTGGTGCCCTCGCTCTCCTCGTTCCAGACGGACCCTGTCCATAACCCCCAGGAACGAAACGTCTCGTCGTCCACAGGCGCGCCGCGCCGTTCGACCGGCACGCCGTCGCGATCGGCGAGCAGGACGCAGCATCCAACGCCGCCCACCGCAAGATAGAGCCGGTCCAGGCTTGATTGAGCAACCCGGACGAGCGGCCCGATGCGTTGCCGGGCCTCTCCCAATTCCGCCTCTGTCAGATAGCGTGGGGGGCTGCAATCGGCCGGATCGAGCCGGTGGAGACTGGAAGACCGTCGCCAGGAAGCGACCAGCGCGGACTTCGCCGCCGCGTCCGAAGCGATCGCGGCCTGAACGCGGTCGGCATGATTACCGGCCAAATCCTCGGCCATGCTTATCCTCCCAAGCCCCAGTTCCTCCTTCGGCTACTAGACCACGGTTGCTTCAAGACAAGGCAACGCGGATGTCGTATGATTTCGCTTTCTATCAACGCATTGTCAATTCGACAGAAGAACCAGACATCCTCTATGTTTTCCTGTCGGTCAGTGACGTTTAGCCAATGGATAGTCGTCCTCGCCTCTGCATTCTCCCTCTTCCAGGCAACCTTTCGGTTAATCCCCTAAAGCCTACCGGCATGAACTGGGCATTCATTGATCTAGAGCAAAGACGACCGACCATAATTAGCCGCGGAACCGTGCGGGACAATACGGGAAGATTTCTGATTTTGGCCAATCGAAAAAGCCAAAAATCAACGATCACGGTACGTCTCCGGCAAAGACGAGTAGCGACGTGCGCATCGGAGGGCGACGGACGGCGGAGTGTTCCGCTGTAAATTTCGGAGGTTCGAGTCGCCAGTGGTGAAAATCTGACGCTTGGTATCCGAGCCGGAAATACAGTTTTCGATACCTCGAGCGGAAGTCGTTCGCCCACGGACGAATTCACGTCGATGACCCGTTGAAGACATTCATCCGCACCCGGTCGAAAGTCAGGAACGGCTGACGAGCGGTCATTCACCGCGCGGCCAACGGCGCGTTCTGGCTCCGACGCTTCCATGGGTGTAGGCTTGTGCCATAAAGAGGCGCATATGGCGGTTCCCCCTCTCAATCGGAAGCTGCTGGCGATCCTGGCGGCCGATATGGTTGACTACTCGAAGGCGATGGAGGCTGATGAGGCCGGCACCATCGCGCGACTGAAGGCCATGCGCGCCGAGTTGATTGATCCCACCATCTCCCAGCACCATGGCCGCGTCGTCAAGTTGATGGGCGATGGCGCGCTTGTCGCCTTCGAAAGCGTGGTCGACGCAGTCGCCTGCGCAGCGGAAATCCA
>NZ_JAMYPX010000048.1:0-29603 GCF_040320585.1 Mesorhizobium sp. M0663 | reverse complement strand
CGACGTCCATTTTGCCGTCTGCTCCCACGTAGGCCCTCCGTCTCTCGCGATCGGGGGGATTCTTCGCACATTCACCTCATGCCCCGCACGAGGGGAGCGGCGTCGCGCTTACCTGAGCATTGCAACTCTCCGCAATTCGTCGAGACGCTCCTTGCCCGATAGCGGTAATCAAAACGCTGCAACAGATCCTTCAAACAAATTTACAGAAACTTTGCGACCGTACGCTGCCAAAAATAGTACCTTACCCCCCAAGGTCTGAGGTCAGGCAAAGTTAATAAGCTGATGCCGATTTAGGCGCGGACCGCCGCACAGTACGCAACCTCGGAGTCACCAGCCAATGGCAAGCAGAGCATTTATCCTGATTGAAGGCAATTCGAGAGGTAATGGTTTGAGATATCTCCAAGCGGCCAGGCGTTTTGGTCTTCATCCAGTTACCCTGTCAACCGATCCAGCTCAATACGACTATCTTGCTTCGGAACGGAGTGAGGCAATTCGTGTCGACACCGACAATGTCGATGCGCTCATCCGCGAATGTTCACAGCTGCGTGCGACGCACGGCATTGCGGGTATTAGTGGTTTTGCGCGCGTCGACGAGACGGTCTATGCAACAGTTGGCAAGCTGTGCCGGCACTTCAACCTACCGGGACCGAACCCGGCATCCGTTGAACGATGCAGTGACAAGTTTACTCAACGTCAGCTCCTCGCGGAGGCCGGCGTTCCAATTCCTGCTTATCGCTTGGCCACAAACGGGTCGGACGTAGAAAGCTCCGCCGCGGAAATCGGACTGCCGGTGATTGTGAAGCCTGCCGTAGGCAGCGGCAGCGTCGGTATCCGATTGTGCCGCAACGTCGATGAGCTAGCCGAACATACGACCTATCTATTGGGCGGGCAGCACATATGGCGGTCTTCGCCGAGGATACTGGTCGAAGAATTCGCACAAGGTCCGTGTTATTGGGCCGACATAATGGGAGATCAGATCATTGGAATTGGCAGTGGTGACTTCGGCCCCCCACCGCATTTCGTCTATCGGAGTTCCACCATTCCGGCCCCGCTGACTGATGACGAGCATGAGCGTATCGCCGATGTTTCGCTGAGCTGTTTGCGAGCTCTCGGCCTTGGCTGGGGGCCAACGGGCATTGAATACCGGTGGACGAAGCGTGGCCCAGTCGTCATTGAAGTCAATCCGCGGCTTCATGGCGCGCCCACTCCCCAACTGATTCAGCTGGCTTACGGTATTGATCTCATCACCGAACACATCAAGCTTGCCATCGGCGACGAATGCGATTTGCACAGAAGGCATTCGCAGACTGCGGCCGCGCGGTTTCTGGCTCCTGATCGCGATGGCACCCTCGATTGGATCGATGGCGACAGTCAGGCGGCTGCTGTGCCAGGCGTCGCCGAGGTCAAATTGTATGTTGGACCCAAGACGCCGATAGTCAGGAAAGGCGATTACCGCGACTTGATCGGACATGTCATCGCCGCTTCGCCCAGCCCTGCTCAGACCGAGGCGATACTTCAGCGCGCCGTCGATTTGATCGATTGGTCGATCCCACCTTTTTCGACTCCTTGCGAAGAATAGGAGGGGTTCTGCGGTTCCGCCCATCAGCCCTAGTCTCTCATGTTCCCTGTCAAGGCTGAAGGCGAGAGGGAACAACTGTTTGGCGCAAGTGTGCAAAGCAGTCGGATTGGCTTGAACTGCACAGGATCGGGGGTGGAGCTCAGAGACGACGATTGATCAGACTTTCATCCGCAGGTTGGAATAGGAAAGATCTAACATGCGCGCAATAGAAGGACACGGCGGGGCCGTCGGACACCATGGCGCGCCGGCCAGCGCATGACGCTCGCGAAAGTTCGCGACAGTACAAATAGCCAAGAGTGAACGTGGTTTGTTATAGCATGAGGAGTCGCTGACATGAGTGAGGTGAAAAGGACGATGATCGACAAGGCCCCGGTGTTGGGCATCGTCAAGCTGGATTATGAAGAGGCAACGGAAGAGTCGTCTGCCGAGCTCATCGCGCGGCATGCGGTTACACCGTTTGTGGTGTACGATCCGTCATTTTGGCAGGTTCCGTACCGTAGCGCGATCGCCAAAGCTGCCGATGCAGAGAGGATTAAGATTCCAACAGCGGAGGCCACCCGCGGAATGCTCGAGGCGGCTGGTCGGCTTGATGGCCACACTCAACTGATCATCGGAGACTGCGGGTATATGTGGGCATCACGAAAGCAACTTTATGGACGGACGTGCACTCCTACAGTTACCAGCGGGCTCGAGTTCCTCGATCTCGCCTTGCGCATAAGTAACCTGCCCGTTGGAATTATCACCTGGGACGCAAAATCACTCGCCCCTTTGTTGGAGGACCACCCGGAATTCGACCGTCTCCGTTTCGTGAGCGTATCAGAGCTACCCGAGTGGGCCAAAAGCATCCAATCCCCTTCCAAGTACTCGAGCCCCGGTGGCTGGACCAAAGATCGGATGTCAGAGCAGTTCGGCGCCCGGCTGGCCGAAGCATTCGCCGAAAATGGCACCTTCCGTGGCATTGGCATACTTGTGCTTGAGTGTACGTTGGTGCCCGACTTCCGCAAGACGATTCGAACGGTGACTTCAGTACCCGTGTTCGACCTTCTCCACTTCGCCAAAGCCGCGCTCGAATAAATCGAACACGCAGCCCTAGCTTTTCCGTTCGGGGCGAGCCGCCATGCCTAATCTGGCCGCGCCCGGCGTTGCCACCCTTGAAGCGCCAGAGTTGCCTCAGGGCGATGTTTGGGAGAGCGCGGGCTCGACCATTTCGCGGCAACGGCAAAATGATGTGTCGCGGCCGGGTGCCGTTTGCTGCGCCTGTCTGCCCTCGACGGGTTGGATACGTCGCAAGTCCGCGGTTCTAAGATGGTGCGCTGCCATCGCCAGGTCGTCTCTGTGCTTCCTCGAGGTTGTCACGGGTATTGACGCTTAACGCAGACGGTAGTCGATTTCTCGGTTCCTTATTTCGCCGGCGAAGTCCAGCGAAGCTGCCTTGCGCGAGCATGGCACAGTAGCTTTTAAGGTCGTCCTTACGAGCGTAGTTAGCAGCACAGCATGAGCCATCTGACGTTATTGACCCGCCTGAGCGTCGTCGTCGTTGGAATGAAGAGCATCAGTGCCGGATACTAGCTGCGGCATTAGCGCTCGGGGCCACAGTGGCGGGGGTGCGTCAGTACGATGTCGCGACCAGCCTGATCTGGCGCGGCACCGTGAGGGCTCGCGAGACGGGCTTTGCCGAAGTTGTCGTGGTTCCCGATGGGCCTGTCGCCGCTTCGGTGCCGGCGTCGCCACCAGCGATGATCGAGCTGGAGATCGCTGGCAAGGTGCGGCTGCGGATTCTGCTGACCACACCGCCGACACTGGCGGCGGCGATGGTGAAGGCGCTGGGCGTCTCCTCACCACATGAATATGGGCCGGCGCTCCTATCGCCTCGCAACGAGTAGTGTCAAAAATCGTGCCAAACGAAGGAACGGCTACAGGACTGCTTTAGGTGTGAAAAATCGCGCCTTCGTTGAAGCAACCGTCAGTGCTGTCATCGCAAGCGGTTCGCGAAAAGCAGCAAGTAGTGGAGCAGGATCGGCGACGGCTCCCTGCACTCGACCTTCGAGCAATGGTTTCCTGGTATGGCGAACGACAATCACGAACCAGACGAAACAGCTCTCGCCGCATAATCGCCCCACATTTCCTCATGCTCCCACAGCGGTCCTGCCGCGGCGAGTTTGAAATCTCGGCTTTGCCACGTCCATAGACGTCCTCCCCACGATAGGTCTTCCTGGCAGCGGCTGATTCTTGCCCTCGGCGGGTTAAAATTGATTTGTTTATTTCAAATTATGGGGCAATCTGAAATGATTGTGCCGCCACCTCCGGCGATTATGAAGCCGCAATCATAGCAGACATTCTTTCATGGATGACCTAGATCGAAGGATTCTTACGGCTCTACAAAAGAGCAACCGGCTTTCTTTTGCCGAACTGGCGGAATTGGTCGGTTCTTCGGCAGCGTCATGCATGCGTCGAGTTAACAAGCTACGTTCGGATGGCGTGATCCTTGCGGACATCTCGTTGGTGGATCCGAAGGCTGTTGGCAAATCGCTTACTGTTGTTGTCACGGTTGAGTTGGACCGGGAGCGTCTTGACCTCGTCGACGATTTTAAGCGCGCGATGCGCACGGCCAAAGAGGTTACCCAGTGCTACATGGTTACGGGCAACGCCGACTTTGTCTTGATCGTGGCGGTTGAGGACGTCGAGGCCTTTGACGTCTTCGTCAAGACAAAGCTCTATACCAACCCTAATGTCCGAAAATTCCAGAGCATGATTTCGCTTGATCGAGTCAAGTTTGAGCCGCGGGTAACGGTGTAGAGTTGGGCGGGCTGCGCTGAAGTCATCACTCCGGACCGCGTTTTGAAACCGCCATTGCGTGTCCAGCATCAGATTGACCTTTTTCATCTACGCAACCGTGCGATGTAGGGGCACAGTCGATCCTGTGTGAGGGCGGTGTGAGTTGCCGACCCCTCGACGCTGGCAAAGTAACCATCCTGGTGTAAGGAAAAGGAATGGCCATTCCCATGACACAGATCTTGCCTGTTCTTCCGGCTGTCGCTGAGCATTACTGTGACCAACGGGGCTACCCGGACGGAGTCGCTTTTATGGATGGGCAATACCTGCCGATGTCCGAGGCTAAGATCTCCGTCCTCGATTGGGGATTTTTGCACTCGGATGCCACATACGACACGGTGCATGTATGGAATGGCAGGTTCTTCCGATTGGATTTGCACCTTGATCGTTTCTTCCGGGGTATGGAGCGGCTGCGAATGAAGCTACCCTATGATCGGGAGACAATAGAGTCGATCCTTAGAAATTGTGTCGCTTTGTCAGGGCACAAGTCGTCGTACGTGGAGATGATTTGCACGCGCGGTTCGTCGCCGACATTCAGCCGCGATCCCCGGCAGGCGGAGAACCGCTTCATCGCGTTTGCTGTCCCTTTTGGGTCTGTTGCCAACAAGGAACAGCTGGAAAGAGGCTTGCACGTCGCGATCAGCGAGACTGTTCGCATTCCGCCCAAATCCATCGATCCCTCGATCAAGAACTATCATTGGCTCGATCTCGTGAAGGGCCTTTTCGACGCCTACGACATGGGGGCGGAGACAGCGCTGATCCTGGATGCGAACGGTCACATTGCGGAAGGGCCTGGCTTCAATGTATTCGTTGTCAAGGACGGCTCCTTGAGCACGCCCGCTTTTGGGGTGTTGCCGGGCATCACCCGCCGGACAGTGTTCGATCTTTGCTCCGAGATTGGGCGGTCCGCCACGGCTGCTGATGTCAGTCGTACTGAGATCAAAGCAGCTGACGAGGTATTCATCACCTCGACTGCCGGTGGCATCATGCCCGTGACCCGCATCGACGACGCTCCGATCGCCAGTGGACACGTCGGCTCCATCACGCGTCAGCTCATGGATCTCTACTGGCAAAAGCACGATGATCCGGCATGGTCGAGTGTTGTCGACTATCCCTGATCGTAACCTAGTCATGCGACGGTCGACCAAGTTATTGGCTCGAAGAGCGTTGGCAGGCGGTCTTGGCTGCCTACAGCACCGGTTTCGCCAGTGAAATAGCGCATCGCTGTTCACGGTGTCGCGCCTCGTCGCACCGGCTTTTGGATCGGTAACGTCTGGAACCACCAAATTCGAATTCAACGGAGTGCCGATGACCGCCGCCTTCATTCCCATCTGTCGGTGGAACTCGAAAGCCTGAAGGTGGCCGGGCTATATATAAGTCCGAGCGGGTCATCACCTCGATGCAGTCGCGCGAGATCGAACTCGCGGACGGCAGCAAGGTTCTGAATTTCTGCGCCAACAATTATCTAGGTCTCTCAGATAGCAGTGAACTGAGTGAGGCGGCAAAACAGGCCCTCGACCGCTATGGATACGGCATGGGATCCGTGCGCTTCATTTGCGGCACGCAGGAAGAACACAAGCAGCTCGAGGCAGCGATCTCACGCTTCCTTAGCACGCAGGACACAATCCTCTATTCTTCGTGCTTCGATGCCAATGGTGGCCTGTTTGAGACGCTGCTTGATGAGCAGGACGCGATCATCTCCGATGCGCTCAATCACGCCTCAATCATCGATGGGGTGCGGCTATCGAAGGCCAAACGCTTCCGCTACACCAATTCAACGACATGGCCGATCTTGAGGCGCGATTGCAGGAAGCGAAGGATTCCCGCTTTAGGCTAATCGCCACCGACGGTGTGTTTTCGATGGACGGCACCATCGCCAATCTCAAAGGCATATGCGACCTAGCGGAAAAATACGACGCCATGGTGATGGTCGACGATAGCCATGCTGTCGGAATTCTCGGCAAGAACGGAAGCGGTTCGGCCGAGCATTGCGGCGTCGAAGGCCGGGTGGATATTATTACTGGGACGCTCGGCAAGGCGCTGGGCGGGGCTTCCGGCGGCTATACGTCGGGCAAGCGCCAGGTGATTGACTGGCTACGGCAGCGATCCCGGCCCTATCTCTTTTCCAACACCCTGATGCCCGCGATTGCTGCCGCTTCGATCCGAGCATTCGCGCTTATGGAAGGAGGGGCTGCGTTGCGCGAAAGACTTTATGCCAATGCCGACCGCTTTCGGACTAAGATGTCGGATGCGGGCTTCACGCTGGCTGGCGCGAACCATCCGATCATTCCCGTGATGTTGGGTGACCCGAGCCTCGCGCAGCAGATGGCCGAGAAGATGCTGCAGCGCGGCATCTATGTGATCGGCTTCTCTTTCCCGGTGGTGCCGAAGGGCCAGGCGCGCCTCCGCACGCAGATGTCAGCCGCACATTCGAGTGCGGATGTGGACCGTGCTGTCCAGGCTTTCACGGAAGTAGGGAAGGAATTGGGAGCCATCTGATGTTCAACATGACGCAGCACTTCGATGCCAAAGGAATTTACGATGGTTTGACGCTATATCCGGCTCGCCCTCAATTGTCTGGAGAGCAAAATAACTAGAGTTGTTGTCATCGGCGCAGGAATCCCCGGTGTATCAACTAATGCGGGCCGAGGATTCCTTGTGCGGTGTCCAGACCTCCGCGTCCCCCTACATAAATTATGCACTAGACGCTCCGGACCGCCCGCACCAGGCGGCGCGTGGGGGCGGATCTCAGCCCCGCTCGGCCGCTTGGCCGGTCGCAGGATCGCGCTGACGAACCGTCCCGCACCATCGAACACTACGATCGGCTGGAAGTCGTATTCGTCGTATTGGGCCTTGAACAGGCGAAGCTGTTGGCCTCCGTGCACAGCGTCGATGTCGAGTACGATCCGCTTCGGCACCTGCCGGAACGAGGCGCAATAGAGATCAACCATCGCCCGCGCCATCGCGACGAGCTCCCGCACGCCAGGCAGGTTCTCCAGCTGGCACAGCGTCGATTGCGACGCCAGATCCCGACCCGACGGCAGCGCATCCTGGGCCATCTTGAAGACCGGATCGCGGCGCAGCCGGTTGGCGTCGTTGCCGTCCTCGTAGCCGGCGGCGATCATTTTCGTGCGAAAGCCGATCATATCCGCCATCCAGGCTGTGGACGACCTGTCCGGGCAGCGCGGATCGTCGATGCAGCGCACCAGACAGTCGGCCACCCGCAGTCGTTTCTCTACCTCAGGCAGAGCCCAAAGGCTGTTGGAATGACAGCAAGCCTCCGTCAAAACGGGCAACGACCGGCTTGCCGCCGGCGGATGCCATACCGCTGAGCGGCAGCGTAAGATCATTCATGACGGGTGTGGTCTCCGGGAAAGGCGCGGATGGGCCTATTTAAGCAACTAAATCCTACGCCATTTCAACGCTTCCGCCACATCCGCCAACCCCGTGAATTTTTCAGGATAGGGCGGCAGCATGCGAAAGCAAAAAGCGCCCCGATCGGCCTGCCCGCAGGTCACGTGCTCGCGGGTCCCTATCCCGGATGGTCGCACCGTACGCCGAAAATCTCGCATCTCCAGCGTGGACCGGATGGTATCGTTATGATCATAAAACTCAATCCCATAGTGAATGTGCAGTGGGCACTTCAAAAAGCGGCCTCGATCAGCGCAATCGAAAGCTACACCGTGATCCGCGGATCCAATTTGACACAATCAAGCGTGATCATGGTCTTAAATTTTCGCACGTTGGGGTTGATAAAGAGCTTCTTCTTGACGAAGACGTCAAAGGCATCGACATCCTCGACCGCCACGATCAGGACGAAATCGGCATCACCCGTGACCATATAGCACTGGGTAACCTCCTTAGCCGCCTGCATCGCGCGCTTGAAGTCCTCGACAAAGTCCAGACGGTCGCGGTCAAGCTCTACTGTCACGACAACGGTAAGCGATTTGCCAAGAACTTTCGGATCAACGAGCGAGATATCCGCAACGATCACGCCAGTCGAACGCAGCTTGTTCACTCGCCGCATGCATGAGGCTGCCGAGGAATCGACAAGTTCCGCCAGTTCGGCAAAGGAGAGCCGATTGTTCTTCTGTAGTACCGTAAGGATCCTTCGGTCTAGATCGTCCATCGCCGTAGCTATTCGACCGCTAGTGTCGAACCCTGCTGTTTATGGTCATGGCCACCACCGTCCTGCGGAGACGCCTCAGGGCCGGACACCACCGCGGTGAAAGAGACGCTATCGCCCAGCGGCACTCGAATCAGGAAAATCAGGATTTAAAGTTCATTATTCTTCAACACACTTCCCAACCATTGCACTATAGTGGTATGCGACCGATAGATTGGTCTATTACCCGCAACTAAATCTCACTAAAACAGCAGTTCTCCATCGGCTCTATAGCTTTCATCATAAAAGTGCCCCGTCTAACGAGATCTCACGGGTTGTACCCAGCGGGGCGGGGTGCCGGGTCGCTCCCGGCCACATGTCGGTATTTGCGTCTACCCCATTTGAATCGACACCATCCCTCCGATACCTCTTGTAGCGAAGAAACCTCCCTTGGCCCTCCCCAATCCCGGACAAGGTCTTCGTTCCAGTTGTTCAGCCATGTCGGATTAAAAATCGTCTCCACGTAGCGGACACCGTGGTCTGGAAGAATGGTCAGAACGTGCTGCGAAGGCTTCTGCGCTGCACGCCACTCTGCAACGGCAAGAGCGGCACCGCTCGACGCCCCGACAAGCATTCCAGTTCGTCGATGGAGCTCGTGAACCTTCTGGACCATTTTCGGAACCGGCACCCAGTGGACTTCGTCGCAGCTTTCAAAGTTTACATTGCCCATGGGAATTCCTGCCCCCATCCCAAGAATCTGTTCGAATGTTTCCCTGCACATCTTGCTGATCCGCGGGGCCTGGGCACCAAAAATCGCACTTCTGTTGTGGTCGACGGCGATTACTTCCAAGTTAGGGTTCTCACGTTGCAAGACAGAGGCAATTCCAAAGAGAGATCCCCCACTGCCGACCGTACCAACTATCGAATCAATTTTTGGCTGCGATAGGAGGACTCGCTCGGCAATGAAATTATACGAGAGGGAATTCAGCGGATTTGTATATTGTTGCGGCCAAAAGCTATCGGACATTGACGAACGTAATTCGGCCAGCACCGCTAGACGCGCCTGCTGTATCCCACCTTCGCAGTTCTTACTGGCCTGGACCGTATGCAGGACTGCGCCTAAATTCTCCAATCTCCACCGAACGATTTGCGACGTTGGACCCGTGACGAGCGTCAGGCGCAGGTCATATAAAGAACACAGGATCGATAGAGCTAAGGCGAACGTGGCAGAACTGCTTTCAATAACATGGCCGCCCGGCCGCAACTGTCCGCTTGCCAGCGCGTCATCGAGAATGTGCTTCGCTGGCGTAAATTTCATCAGCTCGAATTTCGCGGCGACGAGATTGGGTGCTAGTGGTACGAATTGGGGAAAGGATAGCGACTCGACAACGTTCGCACCGAAATATTTCATAGGTACATCCATGATTCGATCGCCTCATTTCAGGAATTGGCAATAGGTATGCGGCAGAAGTAATGCCTTACGGGCTGTATGTCCGTTCTGTCCAACTGCAGGCCGACGGCTCTTCACTTCCCAAGTTAATTGCGCCAGCGACGATGCCGCAGTATATAACCTCTGACATCTGATACGCTGTGCTCCTTCCATTCCGGCTCCCTTTGAGCTAAGTCCGCTAGACAGCTCCCGCAGCTTCGCATTGAGCGGTTCAAATTTCGTGCCAATTCGGATTGACTGAGCTGGAGAAGTTTGTTGGCATTGCATTTCCACTGCTTAGCGGAGGCGAGAAAGGACATTACAAGGCTGTGTCGCGGAGTCGACAAACTCGACAGAAGTGTCCGCAGCCATACTTTGGCATCTCAGGACTGCCTACCGATGGCGAGCCGGATGGATTGTGCGTGCCAGCTCTAAAGGCTTGGTTCTCCTTCGCCAGCATTTGCTGGAGGCATCATCGCAGTGAAATAGCGGCATAACCCGCTTTGGAAGATTTTGATCGCCTAATTTGGCATCAAACAATACAGCGACCCGACCCAAATGGCCGGCGGGCCACACAACCAGCGCGTCATATTCACCCCAGTGTGTTTGAAGGGTGGGGAGTTCATTTGGCGTAGGATTCGGCTGTCGAAGCCAATCCTCGCGTCCGCCGCTCCCGTGCCACCCGCCGCGATCGAGGCGTTTCTGCCGTTTTCGTGTCCAGCCGTCGAAGGCATGAAAGTCACCGCCGCTTCCGACGGGCGGTCGCCTCACCGGCTCGCCGTGACGATCCGCGCGAAATGTTTCAGCAGGCCCTGATTTGTGCGGCCTGCGTTTCAGCGGCCTGCGATTTTTGGCTCAACCCGGCGACTGCTCGCGCGTATGCTCCAAGCCGTAGGCATTTAGGGATCAGGTGCGGATCAACAGCGCCATCAAGCCAAAAGGGGAATTGAAATGACAATCTCTCGACGCGAACTCATCAAAGTGGGCCTGGCCGCCGGAACGGCTTTATCGATCCCGTCCGTTCTGCGGGCGCAGACGCCGCCAGCCGCCGCACGGACGGTCCGCATGGTGAAGGGAGACCTTACCATCTTCGATCCGATCTTTACGGCAACCAACACTACCGGCGATCACGGAGCGGCGATTTACGACACCCTGTTTGCGGTCGATTCCAAGTTTATGCCGCAGCCGCAGATGGTCGGAAAATGGGGCGTTTCTAACGACAAAAAAATCTATACATTTGAGCTCCGGGACGGCCTTGGCTGGCACGACGGCACTCCCGTCACCGCAGCGGATTGCGTCGCGTCAATTCGGCGTTGGGCTCAGGTGACTCCTGGGGGCCAGCTGATCATGGAACGAGCCAAGGATATCGCGAAGAAGGACGACAAGACCTTTACGATCGCGCTCAAAGAGCCGCTCGGGATTCTGATCGACATACTGGCGACGCTTCCATGCCCGACCCTTTTCATCATGCGCGAGAAGGATGCGGAACGTCCCGCAACCGAACAGGTGACGGGGAATATCGGATCGGGGCCGTTCAAGTTCAATCATGATCTCGCAAAGCCGGGCGCGAGCTTCACCTACGACCGAAACGACAAATACGTACCGCGCAAGGAGCCGTCCGACGGATTCGCCGGTGGGAAGGTCGTCAACGTCGAACGTGTCACCTGGGAGAATATTGCCGATCAGCAGACCGCGATTGCGGCCCTGCAAGCGGGTGAGATCGATTACTTCGAGACGCCGCCGGCAGACCTATACTCAGTGATCGGAAGCGACCCCAACCTTGAACTGCAGATTTTGAACAAGACGGGGCAGGACGTGGTGCTGCGCCTGAATCACCTGCAGAAGCCCTTTGACAATGTCAAGGCACGCCAAGCGATGCTTAGCCTGATCGATCAGGATGCGTATATGCGCGTCATGTCTTCAGACCCAAAATACTCGAGCACGGTCGTTTCGTTGTTTGGAAGTGGAACTCTTTATTACAATGACGAAAATACAGGATGGTACAAAAAGGGTGGAGATCCTGAAAAAGCGACGCAACTCTTCAAGGAAGCCGGATATGCAGGGGAAAGAGTTATCATCCTGCAGCCCACTGATTGGGCGGAGTCAAGCAATGCCTCTCAGCTTCTGGCTGCCGCGTTGCGGAACATTGGCGTCAATGCCGAGCTTGCACCGAGCGACTGGGGTGGGGTCGCCGCGCGGCGACCGAACAAGGGCGCTATCGAGAACGGCGGCTGGAATATGTTTATTACAACCAATACCGGTTACAGTAATAGCAACCCCCTCGGCACGCCCTTGCTGACTGCAAATGGTGACAAGGCCTGGTACGGCTGGCCGAGGAGCGACGAATACGAGGCTCTCCGGGCCAAATGGGCGGATGTCGAAACGGTTGACGAGCGCAAGGCATTGGCCCGCAAAATGCAAAAAGTATGGTGGGATTTCGTCGGCGATGTTCGCCTGGGCGGTTATGTCCAGCCGATCGCGCGACGCAAGACACTGACAGGCCTCATCGGTATTCCGGTGCTCGTTCCAATGTGGAACATGCAGAAGGCCTGAGCGCAATGGCTATCTACACTCTGCGCAGAATGGTCTCGACTATCGCCGTCATGGCGATGGTCGGGATCTTTGTCTTCTTGTTGCTGAGGCTAGCACCGGGCGATCCGGCGGCCATGATCGCCGGCAAGTCGGCCACGGCCGAGATGATTGCTGGCATCCGCCAGCAACTGGGACTGAACGATCCTATGCCCGTTCAGTTCCTACGTTGGGTGCGGGACATGCTCGGCGGTGATTTCGGGACCTCGATCTTTGCTGGACGACCGGTTCTCGAGCTCATCTCGCAGCGGCTTGAACCTACCCTTTCGCTGTCAATCCTGACGATGATCCTTTCGGTGACGGTGGGGGTCTCCTTCGGCATCCTTGCCGCGTGGCGAACTGGCGGGCTCGTCGACCGCCTCCTCGCGGCATTTTCGGCACTTGGTTATTCCGTCCCGGTCTTTGTCATTGGCTATTTTCTCATATATTTCTTTGCTATCAGGATGCACTGGCTACCGGTCCAGGGATATGTGCCGATCGATGGCGGCCTCGGGCCTTGGTTTGTACACCTGATCCTTCCGACCGTGGCTCTGGGTCTCGGCTTCATTGCATTCATCGCCCGGATCACGCGGGCGAGCATGCTCGAGGTTCTGTCGGAAGACTATATGCGAACGGCCGCTGCCAAGGGTGCTTCGCCTTATGCCATGCTTTTCCACCATGCCTTGAAGAATGCCGGCGTCCCGATCCTGACCGTGATCGGCATAAGCTTCGCCTATCTGATCGGCGGGGTTGTGCTCACGGAAACGGTGTTCAACATACCCGGTATCGGTCGTCTGGTCGTGGATGCGATCAACAATCGCGACTACCCCATAATCCAGAGCGTGCTCATCCTGACTTCGGGTCTGTACGTCCTTATCAACCTCACGGTCGATCTGGCCTACACGCTGATCGATCCCCGGATCCGGTACTGATATGACGCTCATCTCCGCACCAGTTCAAGCCGTGCCGATGGGTCGGCTGCAGCTATCCGATGTTCCCCGTCTGGCAAGGCGTCACCCGCTGGTCCTGGTCGGCGGCGGCCTGTTGGCGCTCCTGATCATTCTGGCGCTCGCGGCCCCGCTTTACGCCGGAGATCCGGTCAACATGGATCCGTTCAAACGCCTGCAGCCGCCTTCCGCCGCGATGTGGTTCGGCAGCGACAATCTGGGCCGGGACGTGTTTGCGAGAACGATCTTCGGCGCCCGGATCTCCCTCATGGTCGGATTGATGTCGGCGGCGTGCGCGGCCATGGCCGGTCTCCTGATCGGAATCATCGCCGGCTACAGCCGCAGCTTCGACAACGTCGTCATGCGGGTCATGGACGGCCTGATGTCGATCCCGACGATTCTGCTGGCGATTGCGCTCATTTCTCTGACCGGCCCCGGAATCGGCATCCTCATTGTCGCCATCGCAATCCCTGAGACACCCGCTGTCGCGCGGCTGGTTCGTTCAGTGGTTCTGGGCGTTCGCGAGCGTCCCTATGTGGAGGCCGCACTCTGCGGCGGCGCGCGCCTGCGGAAAGTGCTGTGGCGACATATCCTCCCGAGCACCGTTCCAGCGCTCATGGTCCAAGGGGCTACCGTCTGCGCGAGCGCGATCCTGACGGAGGCGGGGCTGAGCTTCCTCGGCGTGGGCGTGCCGCCCGAGATTCCGAGCTGGGGCAACATGATCGCCAGTTCGCGCCTGTATCTCGCCATCGCCCCATTGACGATCTTCGCCCCCGGTATCTGCCTTGCCGTCACGGTCCTTGCCGTCAACCTGCTGGGGGACGGTTTGCGCGACATGTTCGATCCCCGCTCAAAGCGGAGGCGCTGACATGCTGATGCGAGAAACCGCTAGGGATGACGTACTTCTCGATGTTCGCGACCTTGAGACACACTTTTATGGCGAAGAGAGCGTCACCCGCGCCCTGGGCGGCATCAGCTTCCAGGTGATGAAAGGCGAGACGCTTGGGGTCGTCGGCGAATCCGGGTGCGGAAAGAGCGTCACCGCTCTCTCCATCCTTCGCCTGCTGCCGAAGCTAAGCGCCAGGACGGTTGGCGGCGAGATCCGCTTCCACGGACGCGACATGCTTGGCCTGTCCGATCGGGAGATGCGAAGGATCCGCGGCGACCAAATCGCCATGATCTTCCAGGAGCCGATGACCAGCTTGAACCCAGTCTACACGGTTGGCCACCAGATCGCCGAGGCGGTTCAGATCCACACCAAGGCCTCGCGGTCCGTTGCCATGTCAAAGGCCGAGGAGATGCTCCGGCTCGTGCGCATCGCGGATCCCGAGCGTCGCGTCAACAACTATCCGCATGAAATGTCGGGCGGCATGCGCCAGCGCGCCATGATCGCCATGGCTCTCGCCTGCTCACCGGAACTTTTGATCGCCGACGAGCCAACCACTGCGCTCGACGTCACCATCCAGGCGCAGATCCTGCGTCTGATCGTCGATCTCAAAGAGCGCACGGGAACGGCCGTCATGTTCATCACACATGACCTGGGCGTTGTAGCCGAGACATGCCAACGCGTGATCGTGATGTATGCCGGCCGGATCGTGGAACAAGCGAACGTGATAGATCTGTTCGCGCGTCCCGCGCATCCCTACACTCAGGGGCTCATGCGATCTGTGCCGGATCGGCGGCGCGGCCGCCAGCGCCGTCTTCCAGAGATTCCTGGGATCGTGCCAAACCTTCGCGAGCCCATTGTCGGGTGCAGCTTTGCGCCTCGCTGCCCGTTCGCGATCGATATTTGCCGCGAGAAAACGCCCGTCTTGCGCCATGTCGGGTCGGGCCACGCCGCGGCTTGTTGGCGCGCGGAAGAGGTGATGGGCGAATGAGTAATCCTCTGCTGAAGGTCGAGAACCTGACGAAGCACTACCCGCTTGGCTCGGGAATCTTTCGGAAAAGCATTCCCGTGATCCGGGCGGTGGAGGATGTATCCTTTTCCGTCGAGGCGGGCGAGACGCTTTGCATTGTCGGGGAATCCGGTTGCGGCAAGTCGACTGTCGCGCGGCTCTTGATGCGGCTGGTGGCGCCAACTTCTGGCCGCGTGCTGATCGACGGGACCGACATTGCGGGCCTCAAGAAGGACGCGCTGCACGCGTGGCGCCGTCGGATGCAGATGGTCTTTCAGGATCCGTACTCGTCGTTGAGCCCGCGCCTCACCGCCGAAAAGATCATCACCGAACCTGTCGAGAATTTCGAGCGCCTCAGCCGCAAGCAGCGTCAGGCACTCGCCGCGGGCCTTCTCCGAAAAGTCGGAATGTCGCCTGAGATGATGCACAGGCTCCCGTCCGAATTGTCGGGCGGTCAACGGCAGCGGCTCGGCATTGCACGCGCCTTGTCGCTCAAACCCTCTCTCATCATCGCCGACGAAGCGGTGTCAGCCCTTGATGTCTCCGTGCAGGCGCAGATCCTGAACCTGCTTCTGGATCTGCAACAGCAGATGGGCATCGCCTTTGTCTTCATCTCGCATGACCTCGGCGTCGTGGAGCACATCGCCCATCGCGTTGCGGTCATGTATCTGGGACGGATTGTGGAGCTCGCCCCGAGCGAGGCGCTCTTCGCCAAACCGGTCCATCCCTACACCGAGGCGCTGATCGCGGCAGCTCCGGTGCCGGATCCAACGCGGGTTCGGCTGGAGGCGCCCGTGGAGGGCGAGGTGCCAAGTCCGATCAATCCGCCGAGTGGGTGCGCATTCAACCCGCGCTGCCCGCTGGCGGTTGAGCGTTGCCGCATCGAAGTGCCACCTTTGGTGCCGATGCCCGATGGACGCGTCGTGGCCTGTCATGTGCGCGCTCCAGCTTTAGGCATCCCGGCCCACGCGGTGGCAGTCGAGTAGGTTTTTCAGCGTGCGTCCATGCAAGGGCCCGCGATAGCAGCGTGACTCATAGCCAGTGGCCTCCTCGGGCAACGATCCTGATGAGCGAAGACATCGGGGCCCTTTCATAGGCCGCGCGTTCTTTAAATCGTCGCCACGGTCAAGTTAGACGAGCCTCGGTGCGCCAAACCAACCATGTGTCACGGAGCAAGCATTTCAAACCGGATCTATTTGTGTCATCCGCGTTTCATTAGTAGCCGCTTTTTGGCGCCGGACTCTATCCCCGACGCACTAACATTGCATACACAAAAGCAAGGTGATCGGAGAACGCTTCGTCGCCGCTAAGTGATCCTCCAGCCAGCAATGTGCTGATCGACCCTTCACCATCGGGCTACTAGCCTGACATTTTTAACGCGACATCTTAGGAACATAAATGATCACGCGGCATATCCAAACGAAAATCATGCACCGGGTAGTGGAATACAATGGGATCCTTTATTTTGGAGGTCTCACTGCAGACGACTGCTCGCAGGATATGAAGGGGCAGTCCGAGCAGATCTTCAAGAAGATTGATGACCTACTCGCACAGTTCGGATCTTCGAAGGACAAACTTATCACTGCAATGATCTACATCTCCGACTTTTCACAGAAAGATGGCATGAACGAAGCCTGGCTGGAATGGCTACCCTCAGAGCATCTGCCCACGCGCGCGACTATCGGGGTCGCGGACCTCGGTGAGGATGTATTGATTGAAGCCATCATTTCCGCTGCGAAATGATAATCAACGCTGTGGCAGCATCCACCTTGGCGGGTGAAAACTGCGAATTTATTCCTGACCGGAGCAAACGAAGTAGTAGTCCTATTCTTCTGACTGGCAATTAATAGTCGACAGTGTTCAATAGAATTGGCACTTGCAAACCTAATGGCTCAATGTAGCAGCGTTCGACGAGTTTTGTGGAATACTCAGCCATATGCTGGTCGCGTTGTGAAACTCAGAGAAAGACGGCAGTCGTGGTACATACAACAAGATAAGAAGGTACTTTTCTAAATGCAGCCTCCAAAGCGGATTGTAGTAGCCGGATGTGGCATCATCGGCATAATGTGCGCGCTCGAATTGCAGCGGCGCTCATGCGACGTCACCGTGATTGATCCACGTGCCCCCGGTGAGGGCTGCTCCTTCGGTAATGCTGGAAACGTTGTTGCCGGAGCGGTGGTACCGTTCTCGATGCCTGGGAACCTTTTGAAAATCCCCAATTGGGTGCTTTCGCCGCACGGACCGTTGTCCATCCGATTACGCCGCCTGCCGTGGCTTGCGCCATGGTTGTTGCAATGGCTCAAGGCCAGTCATCCAATGAATGTCAGGCATATTTCCAAGGCGATGCATGCGATGCATGCGGAAACTTTCGACCTTTATCTCCCGCTTTTGCGGGAGCTCGGTGAGAGTAACCTAATCACAAAGGCCGGACAGCTCTACGTCTCATGCCACGCCCATGGAGCCGAAGGAGATGCACTAAGCCGAGCACTGCGAGCCGAGGCCGGCATTCGTGTGGAGAGGTTGTCGGGGGGGCAGATCCGAGATCTCGTACCCGCACTGTCCAGGGAATTTTGCAGCGCGATACTTTTTCCCGATAACGGCGTGTGCGCGAATCCGTTTCGCCTGGTTCAGGTGCTCGCTCGTGCTTTTGTTGCGCGCGGCGGGGCAATTCAGCGCTCTGCGATGGTCGCCGTTGAGCGGAACCCGGAGGGTGGCGGCACTGCCATTCTGGAGAGCGGCGCGCGCTTGTCCTACGATGGATTGGTGGTTGCTGCCGGGGCATGGTCGAACCAGCTGGCGGGCATGTTTGGTGCTCGCGTGCCCCTTGAGGCGCAACGGGGTTATCATGTCACTCTACCCGAGCCGGGCATCAAACTAGACTTGGCCGTCGCCAATTGTGATTTTCATTGCGCGGCAACGTCGATGGAAATGGGGCTACGCTTAACGGGTACTGCTGAATTCGCCGGGCTCGACGCTAAACCGAACTGGCAACACGCGAAACGCTTGCTCAAATTTGGCGCACACATGTTCCCCGGGTTGCAAACAACCGGCGCACAGCAATGGGTCGGCATGCGTCCAACTCTTCCCGATGGATTGCCAGTGCTGGATCGTGCGTCCAGTGATCGCAACGTGATTTTCGCTTTCGGAAACGGATCTTATGGCCTGACAGAAGCGCCAATGATGGCGCGTCTGGTAACCGCCCTTGTGATGAACGAAAGACCCTCGATTAATCTATCATCCTTTACGCTCGCGCGGTTCAGCCGTGGTGCAGGCGGGCGCGTCGTCCCATCTGAGCCAAGCGCCACTCACTGCTAATCTGAAATGTAGGGCGCGCGACTGAGAAGTTAAAAAAAGGACTTGATGGAGCCTGTAACATGAACTCTGATAGTAATGGCGTGAGCCGCAGAGCACTCCTCAAACCCCAAGCCTCGCTCGGCAAGGGTATCATGCCGTTGTCCTAGGTCATCTGGGTCGCCGAAGGCAAAGTGCCAAGGGCGCGGGCGGATGCGGACCTCCTGAAGCTCGATCAGGAGTTTGGGACCAATACATCAATATCGGAAGGTGATGCGATGTTTACGCAGATTAGCGTGACTGACTCCAGAGCCCTCGATGCCCTCAAATGGCGCTGTATTGGCCCCGCCAGAGGCGGCCGCGTTGTGGCGGTAGCGGGCGACCCCAACGAGCCCATGGTGTTCTATTTCGGCGCTTGCGCGGGTGGGGTGTGGAAGACCATCGATGGCGGCGTTTATTGGCGCTGCGTGTCCGACGGTTTCTTCACGAGCGCCAGTGTCGGCGCGCTCGCGGTCGCCCGCTCGGACTCGAACGTCATCTATGCCGGAATGGGCGAGTCGACGATCCGAGGCGACGTCTGTTACGGCGATGGCGTCTACAGGTCGACCGACGCCGGTCGCAGTTGGACTCATCTGGGGCTGAAAGAGACGCGCCATATCGGCAAGATCTGCATTCATCCCCACGACCCCGAGATCGTCTATGTCGCGGCGCTCGGCGACGCGTTCGGGCCCAACGAGGAACGGGGCGTGTTCCGCTCCAAGGACGGCGGCAAGACCTGGCAGAAGGTCCTTTACCGCAATCCCGACGCCGGGGCCGTCGACATTTCGATGGATCCCAACAATCCACGCATCCTTTTCGCCACAATTTGGCAGACGCGGCGGAGCTTCTGGAACCTGAACAGTGGCGGGCCGGGGAGCGGAATGTTCCGGTCTTTGGACGGCGGCGACACCTGGGAGGAGCTGTCCGGGCGGAAGGGACTGCCGGGCGGGGTGCTCGGCAAGATCGGCGTTTCCGTCTCGGAGGCGAAGGGCGGGCGCGTCTACGCTCTCCTTGAGGCGGAAGGAGACAAGATCGGGCTTTATCGGACCGACGATTACGGCGACCGCTGGGTCCAAATCTCGCAGAACCGCGATCTGATGCACCGTCCCTTCTATTACACCCATGTCTTCGCCGACCCCGGACATGCCGATACGGTCTACGTGACCAACTTACAGATGTGGAAGTCGACCGATGGCGGGGCGAGCTTTACCGAGGTGATCACACCTCACGGCGACAACCACGATCTCTGGATCGATCCGGTCAATCCCAAGCGGATGATTGAAGGCAATGACGGCGGCGCTTGTATCACCTTCAACGGAGGCAGGACCTGGTCCTCGATCTACAATCAGAACACAGCGCAGTTCTACCGCATTGATGTGGACGATCGGTATCCCTATTGGGTCTACGCCACCCAGCAGGACAACACCTCGATCGCGGTCCCGAGCGCCTCGGAATGGGGTGTTATCCCCCTAGGCGACTGCACCTATCCGGGCACCGGCGAGAGCGGCTTCATCGTCGTCGATCCCAAGGATCACAATGTCGTCTATTGCGGTGCAGTCGGCTCGAGCCCGGGCGGCTGTGGAGTTCTGCAACGCTACGACCACCGTACCCGACAGATCCGCGTCGTCAACGTCTGGCCTGAAAATACGGTCAGTATGGCGCCGAAGGACATGCGCTACCGCTTCGGCTGGACCTTTCCAATCACCTTCTCGCCGCATGATCAAAAGACACTTTATGTCGGGGGCAACCACGTCTTCCGCAGCCGCGACGAGGGATCGAGCTGGACCGTGATCTCGCCCGATCTCAGCCTTAACGACACGGCTCGCCAGGACCATTCGGGTGGCTCACTTACTCACGACGATTCCGGCGCCGAGGTGCATGCGACCTGCGCCTCGGTCGTGGAATCCCCGCATCGCAAGGGCGAGATCTGGGTGTCTACCGATGACGGTCTCGTCCATGTGACGCGGAACGAAGGAACCCAGTGGAGCAACGTCACGCCGAAAGCGATGCCCGAGCTCGCCTATATCGGCTGCCTCGAGATCTCGTCGCAGGACGCCGACACTGTCTATCTTGCGGCCACCCGCTACAAACTCGCCGACTACCAGCCCTATCTCTTCCGCACGAAGGACGGCGGTAAGAGCTGGCAGTCAATCGTCGGCGACTTCCCAAAGGACGAGATCACGCGTGTGCTGCGCGCCGACCCGGTGCGGCCAGGCCTGCTCTTCGCCGGCACCGAGACCGGCGTCTTCTTCACTCTCGACGACGGTGCGCACTGGTCGCGCGCTGGCGGCGGCTTGCCCGTGGTCCCGATCTACGACCTCAAGATCAAGGGAAGTGACCTCGTCGCTGGCACCCACGGCCGGTCCTTCTGGATCCTCGACGACTTGACGCCGCTGCGCGAGCTAACCGCGGGTGAGAAAGAAGTCAAACTAGTGAGCCCGCGTCCCACAGTCCGGTCCAAGCTTAACTGGAGCGTTGGGCAAGGTTTGTCCAAGGTCGGCATGAGCTACGGCCTTGGTTGGGGCGTAGGCCCCGCCACAGAGGCCGAGGAGTTGGAAACCGGACGGTGCGTTCGACGCCATCTCGACTGCGGCGAGAATCCGCCCGACGGGGCGATTCTCTACTATTGGCTGCCTAATGATGCGCAGGGCCCAGTCAAGCTCACGTTCCGCGATGCCGCCTATCAGACCATCATCTCGTTCTCGACCGACGACGGGGACGCACCATTCCATACGAGGCCGGGCACGAAAGCGGGGCTTCACCGCTTCGTCTGGGATCTCCGATATCCGGGACCGGCCAAGCTCGACCAAACGCTGCTGGCCCGGAAATACGAGCCTCTCGCGCGGGAGGCCGAAGGCCCGAGTGGTCCGGCGATTGTTCCCGGCAGCTACAAGGTTGAGCTACAGGTCGGCGAAGAGTATCAGACGGTCGACCTTACAGTAATCAAGGATCCTCGACTTGGTACTAGCTCAAAGGACTTCGCGGAGCAGTTCGAGCTCTTGCAAAGGCTACTAGGCAAGCTCGCAGCGCTCAATTTGACGGTGAATCGCATTCGCCTCCTGAAGCGACAGCTCACGGATTTACAGAAGCGGCTCGACGACGGTGACAGGCTGGGCCAGTGTGCGCAATCCTTGATCGGGCGGCTCGAGGCGATAGAGGGAGTCCTGATCGATAGCAAGCGGGAAACGTCGCATGATCTAGAACGCAATCCGCCCGGATTGGACGATAAGCTGATCGACCTCGTCAACGTGGTGGCCATCGCGGACGCGGCGCCGACGCTGCAAACCCGACAGGTGTCCGATGAGATCCTGTCGAAGGTCGACGGCGAGATCAAAACGCTGGACGCGATCGTGAACGAGGATATCGCTGCACTCAATGTCGCGCTCAAGAGCGCCGGCGTCGAGCTGCTTGGGACCGGCAAGGCCTAGGTCGGCCATAAGGAAACGCAAGCGGCTTATTGAGCATTCATTCCAGGAAGGAGATAGACATGGATTTTATCGAGCGGATCTTCGGCGTGGCCCCAGATGGGGGCGACGGTATGACCGAGATGCTCTACATCACAGCCGCGCTTATCGTGGGAGCGATGGTGGTCGCCCGGTGGTGGCTCCGCCGACGCGCTGCGGTGCGGCGCCGCTAGGCTTTTCTAGGGTTCGAGATCATGGCCGGCCGTGCCTACAACGATCGAGACGTCTCCCACTTTGGGGTCGGATGCACACAGGACTTCGCCATGGTCCTGTGGCCGGGCATTTCGCGTGCTCAGTGCGTGGGGGACGCGTTTGATCCGCGCTATAGCGATGACACAATGTCTGGCGCTTAAAGGCCGACTCGATCGCGGTGGAACAAGGCGATCTGCGCGAATATGCTGACTTCTGCCGCCTCCCAAGGCGTACGGCCCGGCAGCGAGCTTAGGCTCCTGCCGGGCGCTTACCAACACCTTCACCGGCGCGTTACGGCCGACGGGCATGACCGCTCCGTGCGCAACGGCGCCATGAACGGCAACGTGTTCCTGGCCTATGACGAGCAAGCACTTGGTCGAGCACGGCGGGAGCGTCTTTCGCCATGTCCAATCTTTCCGTTGAAAATCCGTTATGCGACGGCGGGCGATTACCCAGCTGCAGCGGACCACGCGGCTTGTATTTCAAACCACGCGGCTTTGTGCGGCTCGCATTTCAGCGGCCTCCGCATTTTGACGCAAGTTCTCTCTCCTGGGTGATACCGTTCCCAGGATGCCACCGCCCAATCAGGCGCAAAGCGAATCCCGCGATCATGGGATGAACAAGACCAAACAAGCGCGGGTTAACCGCTCCACTAACTACAAGGGGAACTAAACATGACAATCTCTCGACGCGTAATCCTCAAGGCTGGTTTGGCCGCCGGAACGGCTTTATCGATGCCTTCAGTGCTGCGGGGGCAGACAGTGTCGGCCGACGCGCGGACAGTGCATATGGTGAAGGGCGACCTGCGCATCTTCGATCCGATCTGGACGACAACGAACATCACCGCCGACTACGGCGCGGCGATTTACGACACGCTGTTCGCTTTCGACTCGAAATTCATGCCTCAGCCGCAAATGGTCGGGAAATGGGACGTCTCCGACGACAAGAAGACTTATACCTTCGAACTGCGGGACGGCCTGCTCTGGCACGACGATACCCCGGTCACCGCGGCAGACTGCGTCGCCTCGATCCGTCGCTGGGGCCAGGTGGCCCCTGGCGGACAGCTGATCATGGCGCGCGCCAGCGACATCTCGAAGAAGGATGACAAGACTTTCACGATCTCGCTCAAGGAGCCCTTGGGGCTTCTGGTCGATCTCCTAGCGGATCTTACGCCGCCATGCCTGTTCGTCATGCGCGAGAAGGACGCGAGTCGGCCTGCGACCGAGCAGGTGACTACGACTAACGGATCGGGGCCGTTTAAGTTCAACGAAGCTCTTGCCAAGCCAGGCGCAAGCTACACCTTTGATCGCAATGAAAAATATGTACCGCGCAAGGAGCCGTCCGACGGATTGGCTGGCGGGAAGATCGCCAACGTCGATCGCGTCATCTGGGACGTTATCGCTGACCAGCAGACAGCGATGGCAGCCTTGCAATCGGGTGAGATAGATTACTTCGAGACGCCGCCGGCAGACCTTTACTCCTTGGTCGAGAGCGATCCCAACCTTGAACTTCAGGTTCTGGACAAGGCGGGCTGGGACGCGCTCGTGCGCATGAATTTCCTGCAGCCGCCATTCCACAACGTCAAGGCGCGCCAGGCCGTGCTTCACCTGATTGATCAAGAGGCGTTCATGCGCGTCATGGCCCCTGACCCAAAATATTCCACTACCCTCACCTCTATCTTTGGAAACACTACGCCGGCTTCGAACGACGAAAATACGGGATGGTTCAAAAAGGGCGGCGACCCGGAAAAGGCTAGGCAGCTGTTCAAGGAAGCCGGATATGCCGGCGAGAAGGTCGTTATTCTCGATCCGACGGACTGGCACGAAGCAGACAATGCCTCTCAGCTATTGGCGGCGGCGCTACAGAAGATTGGGGTCAACGCTGAGCTCGCGCCGATGGATTGGGGGGCACTCTCCACGCGTCGGGCAAACAAAGGCCCCGTTGAGAACGGCGGCTGGAACATGTTCATTACGACGGAAATGGATTGCTCCCTTGGCAATCCGCTCACTGACCCCCTCTTAACCGCGAATGGCGACAAGGCCTGGTACGGCTGGCCGAAGAACGACGAATATGAGGCCCTGCGGGAGAAATGGGCAAACGTCGCAACACTCGAAGAGCGCAAGGCGCTTGCCCGCAAGATGCAAGGGATCTGGTGGGACTTCGTCGGCGATGTGAGGTTGGGAAAATACATCTCACCGATCGCGCGCCGCAAGACCCTCACCGGTCTCATCGGCGTGCCGGCGATCGTCCCGATGTGGAACATGCGGAAAGCCTCGGCTTGATGGCTGGTTACCTCCTTCGGAGAATTTTCTCGACCATCGCCGTCATGGCGATGGCGGAGTTTTCGTCGTCCTGCTTCCCAGGCTGGCGCCCGGCGATCCGGCGGCGATCAACGCCGGGATCCGCGCTCCGGCCATAGGCATGCCGGCCTCACTTGGCTGTAGCAGGCTATTATCCGCCTGCTCGTGTGGCTCAGACTCATGATTCGATCCTATGTATCGAAGAAAAGCGCAGTCAAATGCGCACTCGTACAAAGTGGGAGTTGATATGGATACTCACGAACATGGCCACCCTGCGATCCTGCGGGATGGGGGCTTTGATACCGTAGGTTCAATCGACACGAACGTTGCAGACGGTTTCACGATGGCGGCAGTCGGTGACCTTCTTTACGCGCGGCCCGTAACCAAAGGCAATTACCCAGGCCTTGCTGATGTTCTCAGAATCTTCCACGGGGCTGACGTGACGTTCGGCAACTTGGAAACCAACATCTTGGACGTTCAGTCTAAAGGATGCCCGCAGGCTGAGTACGGCGGTGCATATTTGATCGGTGCTCCGGAATTAGGACCTGACTTAAAGGCCATGGGCTTCAACATGGTCAGTCGGGCGAACAACCATACACTTGATTGGGGCGTCGAAGGTATGCGCGAGACGACCAGGGCGCTTGATGAGAACGGGATCGTTGATGCAGGTGCGGGCGAGAATCTCGCGCAGGCCCGCTCCGCTCGCTTTTTGGAGACCCCTCGCGGCCGGGTAGCGTTGGTGTCCTTTGCCACGACGTTCGAGCCTATGGCACGTGCATGCGACCCGGCCGGCGAGGCGCCAGGCAGACCAGGACTCAATCCCCTTCGCTTGGCAAAAAGCATCGTGGTTCCACCAGAGATACTTGAGAACTTGAGGCAGGTGCGCGAGATGCTTCCTTGGTATGCACCTCCCCCGAAAGATGCATCCCGTGTAGCAATTGGCGAGATAGTCTTCGAAGTAGGTGAGAGACCAGGATACAGCTTTAAACCCAATCCGCGCGACGTTGACGGTATTCTGCACAACGTGCGTTGCGGTAAGCAGCTGTCTGATTTCTGTATCGCCACGAATCACGGGCACGAGCCGGAGGAATTCACCAACCAACCGCCGGATTATGAACAAGCGTTTGCGCGGATGACCATCGATGCCGGAGCAGATGCATATATAAATCACGGGCCGCATCATGTTAGGGGCATCGAAATCTACAATGATCGGCCCATCTTTTACGGCTTAGGGAATTTCTTCAATCAAGACCTGAGAACCCCGGTCGGGGCTGACATGTTCGACGCACACGGCAAGGATCCGCGGGTCGATACGGATGCGGACGTAACAGCTCATGAAATGGCAATAGGCTATCCATACCCAGAAGGATTTATACCACTCTCCGCCTCAGTTTATTATGAGAGCGTCATCATCGTGGGTCGGTTCGAAAAAAACCGCCTTGCTGAATTGAGGCTCCATCCTATTGAACTTCGCCGCTCGGAGAGGTTAGCAAATCGGGGAGTGCCACGTCTGGCTCCCGCGCCGCAAGCAAAGGCCATTCTGGAGCGGATACAGAAGCTGTCGAAGCCATTTGGCACCCGAGTCGAGATCGAAAACGAGGTTGGAGTAATCCGAGTACGACCCAGCTCAGCGCGTCCGGTATGTAGCGAGACCAGCACTGCCCCCGCCATCTAATGCGAGGTGAGGACGACGGGATGGGGCTGCCGTACAATAAGGACAGAGTGCCACCATGGCCGCGCATCCCAATTGGCCGCCTTTCGCTGCCGCCTTGGATGCTGAATCCCCTTTCCTTGATGTCGCGTACCGGCGTTTCGGCGGTGAAATGCAAAGGTGAGTATTCGGGCGGCAACAGAGCGCGCTCCCGGCGTCCGGTCGTGTCCATAAGACTTCGAGGTTTTGTTATGTCGCCAAAAACGGTCGGAATTATCGGCGGGCTCGGTCCCATGGCCACCGTCGCCTTCATGAATTCGGTTCTGGAGCATACGCCGATAAAGAGCAATCGCGACCATCTGCACATGATCGTCGACTGCAATCCCAAGGTTCCTGATATTAACGCGGCCATCCTCGGCACCGGGCCGAGTGCGGCCGCTGCACTTGTCGCGGGCGGTAGGCGCCTCGAAACAGCTGGGGCCGATTTCATAGTTATGGTTTGCAATGCTGCTCACGTTTATGAGGACGAATTGCGACGGGCAGTTGCGGTTCCCTTCATCAGCATGATCGAGGAGACAGTGAGAACAATCCGATCCGATACGCCGCAGTGCAGGCGTGTAGGATTGCTGGCGACAGACGGCTGCCTTAGGTCTAACCTTTATCAGGAAGGTCTTGCCAGTGTTGACCTAATCCCGGTTTTACAGACGGACGATGAGCTTGGCCGGTTGATGCTCGCTCTCAGCCGGATCACCGCTGGCGACATAAGTCACGCAATCCGATTCGAGATCCTGAGCCTTATCGATGCGTTGGCAGAGCGGGGAGCGGAAACCATCGTCCTCGCCTGCTCGGAAATCGCCCTTGTCGGCCTGGATGCAGGAATCGATGTACCGGCGATTGATCCTTGCCTTGTGTTGGCTAAGACGACCGTTCGTACGGCGCTAGGCGGATAATAACGTCGCGCCGCTTGTTAGTCTAAATATTCCCTCCGAAAAGCCATGGGTCCTCATGGACCCCCGCGTTCCCCGCGGTCACGAGCTGCAGCCCCATGAGCGCCGCGCCGTCACATGCTATGAGGAAAGCGCAAGGATTGCGCAATGGGTTTTAAAAGGTCGGTGGCTGGCAATATAGGGCGGATCATCCTCCAGGGCGAGTGGATGAGGTGCCCGTTTCTCCTTCAGTCGTCATGGAGGAGAACCGGGTGCGTCGGCGCCTCTGTGCTTGGTATTTGGGGTGAGGCAGTACCCGACTCAAATGCGCATGTCGCGATCAAGTGGGAAGATTGGCCGCGGCACATTCTGATAGGGCAGTTTTTCCCAATTCGGTGTGGTGAGAGCGCCACTATCGCAAACAATGACTTTGCCGGCAATTGGCTCGAAGGCAGCGCGGAAATGCTGCATTGACTTCAGGCCGACTACAGTCTTAGCGGCGGGATCAATCCCAAATGCACGAAATTGCTGCAGGTCCAGTATTTGAGCTGGCTCGCTCACCACGAGAATGTCGATTCCCTTGACGCGCAAGACTGCAGTTTGACCCCAGGAAAAATTCAATCCGCCTTGCATCTCGCCGTCGCAAGTATAGGAACCATTGCTGATCAGGCAAATCTCGCCTTCGATTTCCAAGGGGCCCCCTCCGAAGCGCGGATCGAACTTACCGCCCAGTTTTACCTGCACACGGTCGCCCACTGTGTGGCCATGCAGCTTCTTAGCTGTTTCTGCATCAACCATTGGTCCAAAGGCCGCGTCGGTAATTCCGGCGTCCATCAACGCCTTCAACAGATTTGTCGAATCGCCATAGCCACCACCACCGGGATTGTCAGCATAGTCTGCTATGATTAGGGGGCCTGCACCCCGCCCGTAAGCCTTTGCGAAATCCGCCGCCTCCTCAACCGAGATATAGGAATTCAAAACTTCAAAACGCTTTTGCCATATATCATCGGCGATCGCCTCAGCGAAGGCGCGGTGCTTGGCCTCGTTGCCCTCATAGGTTATCGTGACCGTCGGTCCGATCTCGCGAATATCGGCTTCGGCGAACCCGGTATTGATGCTGACTGCGAAGACACCAGGCTCTTTCTCATAGGCAATGGATTTGGCTATCCTATCGACCATCGGACCGACATCGGTGCGGCCGCAATTCACCTCTTCCAACATTGGACGGTGTACCCGCAATGTGCGTGGTCGAATTTCTCCCTTCATAGTGCGGTGAAGAATCGCGCTGGCATGCCGACCGCACTCGCGCATATCTAAATGGGGATAAGTCTTGTAAGACACGATTATATTGGCAAGCTCACACATCTTCCGCGTCACGTTTCCATGGTGATCGAGCACGATTGCAATAGGCATGTCCGGTCCGACCACTGCACGCAGCCGCTCCAGCAACTCGCCTTCTCCGTCCTCGCAAAACTCGGTGACCATGGCGCCATGTAGCGCAAGCAGGATGCCATCCAACTTCTCCCTGTGTTGACCGGCGGCTTTTACGATGGCTCCGCCCAAGCGATCAAAAGCATCACGAGTTACGGCACCGGCCGGTTCGGCGGCAGCGCTCAGAACATGCGTTTGCTTCCAACCGAAGTCGCGCGCGCAGTCGCAAAAACCGGCCAGCTCGGTATTAACTTGGCCGCGCTCCTTGATGGCGTCGTCGCCGAAATAGACAAAGTACCTCTTGAATGCCTCGTAGCCGGTGGGGTTCTTGTTGAAGGTATTGGTCTCGTGGCTGAACTCGGCGGTAAGAACACGGTATGACATGATGAAGCCCTTGTTGGCATATTCCAAATTACCGAGCGCAGCCCTAATAGATGCGCTCGAATTCCGAAGGTTAAGGTCGTCCCCTACCGCTTAAGTATCGTCGAACAGATTTGGCTCCAGCCAGGTGCATTTCGAGAACGATGGTCTCGCTCGCCCGAAGGTCTCGGGGCCCCGGCATGAGCAGTCCGTCGAGGCTCGCCGTCGCAGGATCGAACTCCCCCGCCGGCGGCGATTGCAGCTGCGCGGCTACCGGCGATTGTTCGCTTGGGCCCTGAGGCGAACCACACTGGCCTTCCCGGAGTCGGGCTAGCTATAGGGTGGTATCATATCTGCAAGTCACGCGCTCTTTGAAGCAAACGATCCGGCTTAACGAAATGGCAGAGCAGATTTTGCGACTTCTTTGCAATAAAGGCACCATTCGCCCCACCTCACAGCGCCTCCGGCATGACGCAGCTTCGACCGCATCCTCTAGCAGGCTTCTCTGATTGGGGTCGGTGAGGTCAAGCGTTTCCTGTCTTTTTTCCGGACCATGTCGCCCCGCGGGTCACTCGCTTCTCTTCGCGGTCGGCG
>NZ_JAMYPX010000047.1:0-30532 GCF_040320585.1 Mesorhizobium sp. M0663 | reverse complement strand
CGGCGTGGCGGCCATCCAAGCGCAGATGGAGAAGTCTGCGGGCGGCTCGAAAGCGAAGCGCGCCCCGCGCCCTCGCAAAGGCTTTGCGGCCCATCTCGAACGGATCGAGGTGGTCATCGAGCCCGAGACGCCTGCTGGCTGCGAAGCGCTGGAAAAGATCCTGATCGGCGAGGACGTCTCCGAACGGCTCGATGTCACCCCGGCGAAGTTCCGGGTGATCGTCACGCGTCGCCCCAAATATGCCTACAAGGGTTGGGACGGCGTCATCCAGGCAGCCGCGCCCGCCCGCATCATCGAAAGCGGCATTCCGACCGAAGCGCTGCTGGCGCAGATCGCGGTGTCGAAATACGCCGATGGCCTGCCGCTCTACCGCCAGGAAGCGATCTATGCCCGCGATCAGGTCGAGATCGACCGGTCACAGATGGCGCAGTGGATGGGCAAGCTCGGCTTCGAGCTCGAGCCGCTCGCCGATTACGCACTGACCCGCATCAAGCAGGGGGAGCGGGTCTTCGCCGATGAGACCACGCTGCCAACGCTGGCGCCGGGATCTGGCAAGGCCAAGACGGCCTACCTCTGGACCTATGTCCGCGATGATCGGCCCTTTGGCGGCAGTGGACCGCCCATTGTTGTCTATCGCTTCGAGGACAGCCGCGCCGGCGAATGTGTTGCCCGTCATCTGGACGGCTATCGCGGGATCCTGCAAGTCGACGGATACGCCGCCTATAACCGGCTGGCCCGATCCGATCGGGGCAACGACGGCGTGACGCTGGCGGCGTGCTGGTCGCACGTGCGGCGCAAGTTCTACGAACTGCATGCCGCAGGCTCCTCCGTTATCGCCTCGCAGACGGTGGCGCAGATGGCCCCACTGTGGGCCGCCGAGGAGGCCGTACGCGGCCAGGACCCGGCAGTACGGATAACTGCGCGTCAGGAGAAATCCGCCGCCGTCGTTGCCGCGCTCTTTGCGCTGTGGGAAAAGGAGCTGCCGAAGCTGTCGGGAAAATCGAAGCCCGCCGAGGCGATCCGCTATGCGCTCGGCCGGCGTGCCGCGCTGGAGCGCTTCCTCACCGACGGCCGCATCGAAATCGACTCCAACACCGTCGAGCGCGCCATCAGGGACGAGCCTGATCCGATGGCGGAAGAGTTCGCGAGGATCGACGCCATGTTATCGCCGCCTCACCAGCTGGCTGAGACCGAGGCGATACTTCAACGTGCCGTCGAATTAATCGAGTGGTCGATCGCACCATTTCCGGCCCCTTGGCGAATAGGAACAATCGAACAATCAGCAGCCCTCAACTCTCCGCACCAGCGTAGGTGCGCCAGATTAGAAGGTGATCGTCGTCCGAATATTGATGCAATTGAGAGTACGAGAGACGCAAGTCGACGAGATGCCTATCTTCGTTTCAGATCGCTCGCAGCGGCGGTTCGGACGACGGCATCTCCCCCGGCGGCCAACATGGCGGTGCTGGGCGAGATCGGCAACAACTTCCGTTCCATCATCGACCGCATCAAGCGAGTAGCCATGGGGAAGACGGGCGTTCAAGGACATTGACCGGCGCCCTAGTGTCAGGAAACGAATCTGGCTGATCTGTTGAATAATCATCAGTTGGCCGGGGTAATGGCCGGAGATTGTTCTTATTGGCTAGGGGCCGGAAATGGTGTGATCGACCACTCGATTAATTCGACGGCACGTTGAAGTATCGCCTCGGTCTCAGCCAGGCTGGAGGAGGACGCGGCGATCACATGGCCGACGTTGTCTCTGACGTCGCCTTTCCTGACGATGGGCGTCTTGGATTCAACATACAATTTAACTTCGGCGACGCCTGGTACAGCAAGCGCCCGACTGACGCCACCGATCCAATCGAGGGTGCCATCGCGATCAGGAACTAGGATCCGCCCGGCCGCGCTGTGCGAATGCCTTCTGCGCAAATTCCATTCGTCGCCGGTGACGAGCTTGATGTGCTCGGTGACGAGATCGATACCATAAGCCAGCTGAACCATTTGAGGATCGGGCGTGCCAGCGAGACGCGGATTGACTTCAATGACGACTGGGCCGCGCTTCGTCCACCGGAGTTCAATGTTTGTTGGCCCCCAGCCAAGGCCGAGAGCTCGCAAACAGCTCAGCGAAATATCGGCGATACGCTTATGGTCGTCATCAGTTAGCCGGGCCGGAAAAGTGGCCTCATGAAAGACGAAATGCGGTGGGGGGCCAAAGTCAGCGGCGGTAATCCCGATGATTTCATTTCCCATTATCTGAACGATATAATGCGAGCCCAGTGCGAATTCTTCGACCAGTATCCTCGGCGGCGACCGCCATATGTGTTTCCCGCCCAACAGATAGGCCGTATGTTCGGTTAACTCATCGACGTCGCGGCACAATCGGACCCCCCGGCTGCCGCTGCCCGTGGCTGGCTTAAGAATTACCGGCAGTCCGATCCCCGCCGCAGAGGTTTCTACGTCCGTCGCATCCGTTGCCACGCGATAAGCTGGTGTTGGAACACCAGCCTCCGCGAGGAGCTCACGTTGAGCGAATTTGTCGCAGCATCGTTCAATAGATACGGGGTTCGGTCCCGGGAGCTCGAAATAGCGACAGAGCTTGCCGACTGTCGCATAGACCGGCTCCCTGGCGCTCGTAATGCCAGCAATGTCATAGGTCGCACGTAGCCGAGAACATTCATGGATCAGCGCATCGAGATCGTCTGTGTCGACACGGATTGCCTCATTGCCTTCCGCCGCAAGATAGTCGTACTGGGCTGGATCAGTCGAGAGAGTAATTGGATGAAAACCAAGACGCTTGGCCGCTTGGACGTATAGCGGACCGGCCCCCGTTGTATCACTTTCAAGCAGAATAAGCGCTCTTCTTGCCATTGGCTATTAACCTCGAGTTGCGTGCTATACGGTGGACTGCGTTTTCAGCCATGCCTTGACCTTAGACTCTACAGTGAAGATATCATTGTCAGCTATCTGCGTTCGCAAAGATTCTGTGAATTTTTTTCAAGGATCTATTGCAATGTTTTGGTTACTAGCGGGGTGGCACGGAGCGTCTCGACGAATTTCGGAGGGTTGCGATGTTGAAGAAGTTGGACTTGACGTCGGTGCGTCAGGTCGCTCCAGGGCGTCGGATTTGGGTTTGAAGCGGCCTTCATCCCCCTATTTGGCCAGGATTGCTATCGGAGCGATCCAAACCTTGGTCAATTTCCTGAGTTTTTGGCGATGGCCGTGAATCGGCGCTTGGCAACGATTGACGTGCTCTCATCACTCCTTTGAACGAAGAGGTCGACAGACGGCACAAACCGCTGACATCGGGACGGAGCAGGCTGCAGTGGAGAATATATCGGGTTGGATGTGTCACAGAGGAAACCAGCGTCGGCGTTATCGATGCTGGAATTCGTGTTCCAGAGAACGCAAAATCCGATCCCGCGCGTTAACCCAGTTGCTTCGCTAGCGGGCGCCTGATTCCGAGCGGATCGGCTTTGAGACGGGCGCGATGTCCGGCTCTGACACGAACTCAAACGGGTCGGGTCTTCTGCATCGACACCAGCCATGCGAAGGCAGCACTTTAGGTGCGCATGAATAAGAGCACCGAGAGCCAGGCGACCCGCTCCATCCCGGTCGCGCCTTGCTGCCTGCCGCGACACCGAGAATCAGGGGCGGTCGATGCTGACGGAATATGGGCTCCATTTCGGCCGCCCGTGAGTTCGCAGTTTCGGCGAAAGGTTAGGGAAATGATTGCTGAAGGGCATTTCCCCCGGCCAGTGATCGAGATGCTGCTGACCATCCGCGAACAAGTCTGCCGTGAACAGGAGACGCTCGACCGGCAGCTCGGGTCTCTTGCGCATGAGGATGAGACCACGCGCCTGCTGATGCCCGTTCCCGGGATTGGCGTGGTGATGGCATTGACCATCCGCCATATGATCGACGGCCCTTCGCGCTTCGGCTCCGCGGCCAATGTCGGCACCTATCCCGGTCTTCCCGACGAAACGGACACCAACGGCCGCTCGCACTGGGCCGACCGGCTGTTGCGAAACATATCTTTTTGAGGCGGCCAGCGTGCGCATGCACCGGACGCAGAAATGGTCAACGTTGAAGGCTTGGACATGCCCCTGTCGAAGCGGATTGGCATGAAGAACGCCGAAGTGGCAGTCGCCCGGAAGCTCGCCATCCCTCTGCACTGCATCTGGCTCGACGGCGCAAGCTTCGAGTGGGGGCTAACGAGAAGACGGCGTAGTTGACTTCCCTTTCTCCACTAGTTCTCGGAACCGAGATCTCCCCGCCGGGACGGTGGCTGCGGCGACCTCGGTCAAACGGCTGAGACCAGTTGCGAATTCTCGTCGGAACCGTGGCAGACGGAAACGGATTTACATCGACCCGCTATCGGGCCTGTCACCGCGTTCGCCGGCCCGCTCCCGAAGCTCATGAGCCGCCGGTCCGGTGCTTGGGGTGACACTGGTGTTCCGCCAATCGATGAGAGCCATCGTGTCGGCCGTATCTCGCTTTGCGAGGGGCGGCATTACGCAAACCCGGCTCCAATTTCCAGATTGACATGCGGCCAAAAAAGGACTTATAGGAATGACGTTCCAGATGTTAGGTTATTCCAGAAGAAATTAGCGGCTAATTGGCCAAACTTCTGAGAGTGCACAATCCCGCTGCATCCGGAACGGCTTCGCGTCACGCCTTAGTGGCGCGCAATTGACTCAAGAGCGCAACCTAAGATTTGCCAGAGCGTCAGGGAGGACAGAATGAATAGTCGGCTACTCAATCGTCGTACGGTCGTCAAAGCAGTGCTGCTGGGATCTGTGTCATCTTGGCTCATCGGAACAAGGACCTTTGCTTTATCGTGTGGTGACCAGATTGTGCGCATAGGCGGTGCAGTTGCGCCTGACTCGATGAATCCGTTCGCGACCTATGGCGCGTTTTATCCTTTATTCTTGACCTATGATTTCCTCGTGGGGGTTGACGCCCAGCGCCACGAAGACCGGAAGGGGTTTGCACAGTCTTGGTCTGTGGCTGATGATAAACTCACATGGACTTTCAAACTCTGGCCCAAGATGCAGTGGTCAGATGGTCACCCGGCGACTGCCAACGATGTCGCCTTCACTTATAATTACTTGCGTAAATCAATTGGCGCTCCAGATGAACTAAACGCCGGATGGAATAACGTTAACGGTCTCGAACAAATTAAGTCCGTAACTGCAGTTGACGACGAGACTTTGCAAATCGTGACCAACGTACCCACCCGCTGGCCGGCCGACAACATCGTAATGATCGTTCCAGAACACATATGGAAAGATGTCAGCTATGCGGAGGCGCGCAGCACCTTCCGCAACGATCCGCCTCTCGTTGGTACGGGCCCTATGATTGTCCAGGAATTTGAGCAGGGCCAGTTTGCGCGATTGGCGCCTAATCCCTATTTCCGGACGGGAAAGCCTGCGACGAATGGCATGATTTTCAGCTTCTTCAATAACGCCGATCCGATAGCGCAGGGTCTCAAGAGCGGTAGTCTCGACTACGGGATGAGCCTAACAGCTGCCCAGTGGACGGACTTGTCGACCAATTCTGACGTTCAAGTGGGGCAATCGCGGATCGAGCAACGCAACTACCTTGCATTCAACACTGCTTCAGGAGAAGGCGCGGGCAGCACCAAAGCTCTGCAAGATCCCGCGTTCCGTGACGCAGTCGGCTACGCCATTGATCAAAAATTGATCGTGGACCGAGCTTTTCGGGGGCATGCCGACCCTGGTGTAGGCGTGGTGATGACCGCAGCGAGCCAGTACTACTCCGACCTCAGCGATATTCAGCGCCACTTCGACCTCACTGAGGCTGCGCGCCGCCTCGATGCTGCGGGTTATAAAGATAGCGATGGCGACGGAATTCGCGAGGATAAAGGGGGGAAACCCTTCCAGCTTGAGCTAATTACAGGCAATCCTGCGGGCAACATTGAGATACCAATAGCCGCCGTAGAATTGATAGCGGGCTGGTTGGGGCAGATCGGCATACCCGTCTCGGTAACTCAGCTCGACCCCGGAGCCATTCAAGCTCGTACGGCGGTACCAGCCAAGGGGGGTGGGGGGTGGGACTTGCTTGTCATTAGCAATTGGCTGACTTCAAATCCCGGCGACCTCGTGGTGATTGGCAAGAGCGGCGACCGTCAGAACAGATCCTACTGGAAGAATGAGAAGTTTGATAAACTCGTCTCAGCGATCGATGTCGCGGTAGACTTGGAGAAGAGCAAGGCATTGATTGATCAGGCGGCGCGCCTCATCTATACCGAAGCGCCATATATTATGCTGTGCTACCCCTTCCAGCTTGATGCTCGTAGGAAGGATTGCTTTCAGGGATGGGGCGATCAAGATATCGTATCTGTGAATAGTTACTTCCCCTTTGACCGACTGAGGCCAATCTAACGTGGCCATGGCGAGAGAGGAAAGCCGGGGCAGCAGGCGTGTTGGGCACGTTCTCTTAAGGGCGATCGCTACACTGTTAATGGTCGCCATACTTAACTTCATCCTGTTCCGGGTCATTCCAGGCGACCCCGCCAATATGCTGCTTGGTGGGGCACGCAGTTCAGTCACAGCGGAGCAGATCGAGCATCAGCGTCAGAACTGGGGTCTTGATAAGCCATTAATTCCAGACCAGCTGGTGAAGTACATAGTCACCACGTTTCAGGGTGATCTCGGATACAGCTTTAAGTTCCGAGGCAAGCGCGTAACCGAACTAATTGTCGAGCGACTGCCCGCAACGATTGCGTTAGTTGGCATCGCTCAAGTGATTGCTGTCATCCTAGGTGTGGGATTGGGCATTTATGCGGGATGGCGGCGGGGTGGTGTAGTAGACAAGGTCGCAACAAGCACTTCTTTGGCGCTCTATGCAACACCGCCGTTTTGGCTTGGAATGACGCTGGTAGTTGTCTTCAGCACGGCTTTACATTGGCTTCCCGGTTACGGGGCGTATACGCCCGGCGCTTCAAGCGCGAATGTTATCGAATGGCTGAGTGATCATGTTCGCCACCTCGTTCTTCCTGTTTCGGCAGTAGCGCTTGGCCTAATCGGACAATACTTAATTGTCGCCCGCGCGGCAATGAGCGAAGTTGTAGGCGAGGATTATATGATTACAGCTCGCGCCAAAGGGCTTACGAGCAGCCAAATGTTGCTGCGCCACGCTCTCCGAAATGCGCTTCTACCTGTTGTGACTTTGGTGACGCTAAATCTGGGCTACGTTGTAGCTGGTGCCATTACGGTGGAAGCCGTATTTGCTTGGCCTGGCATCGGCGGTCTCACTGTTCAGGCCCTCACCGCGCGAGATTACCCAGTACTTCAGGGAGTATTCCTCTTGCTTGGCGCATCGATCGTCGTCGCTAACCTCGTTGCCGATTTGGCTTACGGCATTCTCGATCCTCGGGTGAGATAATGGCGGAGATCGTAGTGCCTAAGTTTGATACAGAATCTCGCAAGAATTTTAGAGTGCCGGCGCTCAAGTCTTTCTTGGGTCGCTTTTTGCACCATAGCGGGGCGCGATTTGGCCTTCTGGCGCTGGCGGCTTTCCTGATCATGGCAGCAGTGCCCAGCGCTATCGTGGGCCCGTTGCAAACTGCCATGACTGCGAGCGGCGACTTCCTTTCTCGTCCATCAAATCAAAACCTCCTTGGAACGGACGAAGTCGGACGGGACGTGCTAAATCTCATAGTCCACGGCGCACGTATTTCTCTCACCATTGCGGTGGTGTCCACGCTCATAAGCCTTTGCGTCGGTACCGCAGTTGGCATGACGTCAGGCTACTATGGGCGTCGAGTGGACGTTTGGCTAATGCGTCTAACAGATTTTTTCTTCGTCGTGCCATCGTTCGTACTTGCGCTTGTTATCACGCCAGTGGTTTTGGAAGTGATGGGACGCGGAGGAAACATCCTCGGCTTTCGCCCATCTCTATTCGTCATCATCTTAGTCATTGGCCTGACAAGTTGGGCATTCGTCGCGCGTATCGTTCGAAGTCAAACGATGTCACTGCGGGAACGCCAGTTCGTTGAGCGTGCCCGGGTCGTGGGCACCAGCGATCTCAACATTATGGTACGGCATCTCCTGCCGAATCTCGTTCCGCAGATCGCGGCCAATGGTGCATTGGTCGTCGCCAACGCGATCTACACCGAAACCGCACTTTCCTTCCTCGGGCTCGGTGACCCCCTGCAGCCTTCATGGGGTACCTTGCTTTCCCTTGCGCAGCGCGCTGGTGCAGCCAGCACTGGAGCTTGGTGGTACCTCGGGGCACCCGGGCTGTGCGTATTGGCGGTTTCCCTTAGCTTCGTCCTGATTGGCAATGCCCTCGACGACACGTTCAATCCACGGCGGAGGGTGATCCCATGACACACTCCTCCCAGAAGAAGGCTCCGCTTCTGGAAGTCAGCGGGCTCTCTGTTGACTATGGGCTCAAGGGCGTATCATCGCATGCGATCGACAGCGTAAGCTTCGCGCTCCGGGCAGGAGAAGCCGTTGGCCTCGTTGGAGAATCGGGCAGTGGCAAGACCACGACCGCCATGGCGATCGCGGGTCTGCTATCACCCAACGCGCGGGTGAGCGGCGGCCAAGTGCGTTATCGCGGTAACCGACTGCCAATCGACGATGATGCGGCGATGCGGCCACATCGCTGGAGCGAAACGTCCGTAGTCTTCCAGGGCGCGATGAATGCGCTTAATCCTGTTCACCGCATCATCAAGCAAATCGCCGAACCGTGTATGCTGAAGCTTGGCATGTCGCGTGGCGAGGCGACCGCGCGGGCAAGTGAGCTGCTTGAGCTCGTCGGCATTCCGGCTGATCGCGGCACCGCCTATCCCCACGAGTTGTCGGGCGGCATGCGTCAAAGGGTGATGATTGCCATGGCGCTCGCGTGCCGCCCCTCGATTGTCATCGGCGATGAACCGACCACGGCGCTCGACGTCATCACACAGGCTCAAATTCTGAAGCTGTTGGGTGAGTTGCGATCGAGCCTTAGCCTTGCCCTCCTTTTGATCACCCACGACCTTTCTGTGGTGGCTGAGTGTTGTGATCGGGTGATGATTATGTATGCGGGCCGCATCGTCGAGGATGGCACTGTCGCTGAGATCTTCGCCCAGCCCAAACATCCCTACACCCGCCTGCTGATCGAATCGATCCCGAACCCAGCGAGTGGGAAACGGAACATTCGGCCCATCCCCGGTGATCCCCCCAACTTGATGAACCGGCCGTCAGGCTGCGCCTTCCATCCGCGTTGTCCGTCGGCCATGGGGATTTGCGCGACTGAAGTTCCCAGCCTCGATAAGTTCGGGCGGGGACGCGTCGCCTGTCACCTTCACCGGTCCTCACAAGAAGACAAGATCACAGCTCATGCCTAACACCGCCGATATCCTGAGTCTTGAGAGCCTGCAGGTCCATTTTCCTATCCAGGGCGGGCTGTTCGACCGTGTACTGGGCCGGCCTACCGGCGCCGTGCGCGCAGTGGATGGGATCGACCTCAACATCGGACGGGGTGAGATCGTCGCCCTGGTCGGAGAATCGGGAAGCGGCAAGACCACGGTGGGCCGTGTCATCACCAAGCTTACTCAGCCGACAGCTGGCAGAATGCTGTTCGAAGGCCGCGACATGACGTTGGTGCAAAGCTTCTCGGCCCTGCGTCCTTACCGCCATCGCGTGCAGATGATCTTCCAGGACGCATATCAGGCACTCAATCCGCGGCACACCGTGTTCGATATTGTGGCGGAGCCATTGCGGTCACTGCGGCTGGTCGACAACGCCACTCAACTCGCCGACCGAGTGAGTGAAGCGCTTGCGTCCGCCGGGCTCAATCCTCCCGGTGATTTCTTCGCCCGCTTCCCGCACGAGCTGTCTGGCGGGCAGCGCCAGCGGGGGGTGATTGCCGGTGCGCTTGCCGTGGGGCCGGAGCTCATCGTCGCCGATGAGCCAGTATCGATGCTTGATGTCTCGATACGCGCACAGATTCTTCAGGTCCTGGTTGACCTGCGCGCCAAGCACAACATGGCGCTGTTGTTCATCACACACGACTTGCCTCTTGCCTGGTTGATCGCTGACCGGATTGCGGTCTTGTATCTTGGAAAATTGGTCGAGATCGGTAGCGCCGACGAGATCACATTCAACCCTCGTCATCCGTATACCGTCGCCTTGCGTAACGCCACCCCGCACATTGGCGCCAATGCAGGTCGCGCCGAGCTGCCGGCCCTGCAAGGCGAGATTCCAAGTGCCGCGCGCGTGCCGAACGGCTGTCGGTTTCATCCGCGTTGCCCACTGGCCTTTGACCGCTGCCGGCAAGAGGAACCACCAGCCATCGAGGTTGGACCACAACACCTGTCAGCCTGCTGGCTGGCGAAGTGATGGCTCGCTTGCCGTTTCTCCAGCCCGCTCGATCCGCAAGTCGTCGGTCGCTCGCATGCTAAAATGCAAGTCAACTCGCGCGATCTTGTCGCATGTAATTCTCCCATCTTTCCCAGTGCCCCACGAGGCATGAGATGGCTCTAACCGCAAACATTGAGCTTGAGCAGCCCCAGGCCTCGCGATCTGCTCCGACACGCTGGCTGTTGGATCAAGTCACACCGCTGTCGACCGCCACCAACGTGCGACGCATGGCTATCGCTTAACTAGAAGCGATCAGAACTCCTGTTGCCGGCACCAGGCAAATTAGAAAGGATGGCTGCAAATGAGGCTGGGTGAGTATGTCGAGTATGATGCCACGGGTTTGGCGTCTCTCGTGAGCGCCCGCGAAGTAACCCCTGTGGAGCTGACCCGGTTGGCCCGCGAGGCCCACGACGAGGTCAATCCTCGAATCAACGCTGTTATCGAGTTCTACGAGGATGCCGAGAGCGTGGCCGGCGCAGACGGAGGGCTCTTCGATGGTGTACCTTTCCTTCGAAAGGATCTTGGAGCCACGGAAGCTGGTCGTCTCCAGGAAAGGGGAAGCCGCCTGTTCAAAGGCTACCGCTCCTATACCGACAGCTACTTTTTCTGTCGGGCCCGGGACGCCGGGCTTCGGACGCTTGGAAGAACGACAACACCGGAGTTCGGTATATCCGGAATGAGCGAGTCCATTCTAAACGGCGTCACCGGCAATCCATGGAATTTGGAACGCACTGCGGGGGGATCGTCCGCTGGTTCGGCAGCGGCAGTGGCGGCCCGCATTACTCCGATTGCATCCGGTGGCGATGGTGGAGGATCGATACGCACCCCCGCGGCCTGGTGTGGCCTTGTCGGTCTTAACCCGTCCCGTGGTCGCATCTCCGGCGGCCCGGACCGTCAGGATGCTGGCTTCGGCTTTGTCAGACAGTTTGTTCTCTGCCGAACTGTGCGCGACATGTCGGCGGCCCTGGACGCCTTTTCCGGTCCCTTTTCCGGCGATCCATTTGTGATCGTCCAACCGAACCGTCCCTATGTAGAGGAATTATCTCAGCCCACTGGCACTTTGCGGGTCGGCGTCGCGAGGACGAAGTGGGGCGCGGTCGAAATCGAGCCAGAAGTCCTGCAGGCTGTCGAGTCGACGGCTTCACTTCTCGAGGAAATGGGCCACATCGTCACAGACATCGAGCCGCCATATGAGTCAGTAGAGTACAGCCGAATACTTCTCGGCCTGTCAGATCTCAGCGCCAGTTGGCTCGAAACGGCGGCACGGGCCATGGGCCGCACGATCAACGCGGACACCTTGGAGCCCGTCAATCTTAAGCTTTATGAACACGGCCGGAATGTGCCGTTGTCCCATGCTGCGGATGTACATGAGACCATCCGGAGAATGCGTTTCCGCGTGGGCGAGGCGATCCATGCCTTCGACCTTCTGCTAACCCCCACAATGCCATCGGTGGCGGTGCCGCATGGCGGCATCTATTGTGCTACCCACTCGACAATCTCCGCTGACGAATACATGGACGCGGATGCCGCACTTTTTCAATACGTCGGCGTATTCAATGTTACCGGACAACCATCGGTGTCCTTGCCTTTAGCGCAGAGTGCCGACGGGCTGCCGATCGGCCTGCAGATCGTCGGCCGCTTTGGCCACGAGGCCACACTAGTCCGTATCGCACGAGATCTTGAGCAAGCCAGACCGTGGGACGATCGGCGACCGAAGGTGAGAGCTGGAAATTCCTGAAGGGTAGCTCTAGCGTCTCACGGCAAAGAAGGCGATCATTTCATCGCACGCTGCGGATTTGCCAGAACGCTTCAATGTTCTCGCTGTGAGTATTGGCCGACCAATATGTCCGGCGAGCATTCTCCACCTGCGTATTCCGGTGATGTCGGACAGCTATTCCAATCTGAAGCCGGACAGTGAGTGTGCCCCTGGGTCGTGCAGGTTTTTGACCTGAACCGGTTGTGTGCGTCAAGCCAAGGTAGTTTGATTGTTTGATTGGTGGTCACGGCTTTCTATTTTCGCATGCTCTCGCCGCTGATGCGATAGGCATTGTGAACAAGCCGGTCTAATACGGCGTCGGCGATGGTTGGGTTGGTCGCAACCACGATCCCTCATCGACTGCTTCATCTCTCGACGGTGACCACCATCCGCGGTGACAGCTATAGGCTCCGCGGAAAGCGCCGTCCGGCCTTCTACAGAAGGCCGGAAAGAAGCCCCGAAAAGCGCAAAGCAATGAGTCCGCCCTGAACAATGGCTAAGCCATTGACGCGGTCAGCCCACGCTTGCTGCCGGCGATCATCACCGAACCCGCACCGGCATAGTCATGGCCGCGATAGCCCTTGTCGACGTAGATGCGGTCCGGCTCGACGCCGCCAATCTGCGCGGCCTGATCGACCGTCGCTGCGAGCGTGTGGCCGTCATACGGATTGCCCTCGAAGGATTTGGCGGCCAGCACGAGGCCTTCCCGGTTGGTTGTTGCCATCCCGACCTTGCAGCCGACTCGTAGGGCGCGCGGGCTTTGCCTTTCGAGATGCAGACCACCTCGGGCGCATGCATCGAATAGAGCTTGTTCTTGTCCTTCGGCCTCTGGGCCAGCAGCCGCTCGACCAGCCCGAGCAGCCGAGCGAACCTGGCCTCGAGTTCACCATTGCCGGCGATCTTGCGGCTGATGTCGCGGAACACCCGGCCGAGATAGGTGCGAAGGCGCTTGTTCGCGCCGCATCCGTCGGAACTGCCGGGCGTGGGCATAGCGGCCGGCGCGTACCGCTGCGGCCTTGGCCAGCCGAGCGTGGCTCTGCCTGAGCACGACACCATACCCCTTCGCCTGGCGCGCCAGGATCTGGATCGTCTTCAGGCAAAGCCGGCTGTCGGTCGGATGAGCGATCGCTTTCGGCTGCACCGTCGTGTCGACGGTGACCCGCTCCAGCGAATTCGGCTTGGCGGTCCCGCTGTCGAGCGCCGCCTCGACGCTTGGCTTCAGCATTTCCTCCAGCCCCTCGGGCCCGATCCGCTTGCGCCAGCGCGTCATCGTGCTGGCATCGATCGGCGGCTCGTGCTGGAAGAACTCGAAGCCGCTAAAATACCCAGGACGCATTCTCCACCCACCGCTCCACCACCTCTTCGTCCGACACATCGTAGACGTGCTTGAGGTAATGCAGCGCCACCATCAATCGCGTCGGCTTGGCCGGCCTGCCGACCGGGCGGTAGAAGCGGTCGAACGCCTCATCAAACCGGGCCCACGGCATCAACCCGACAGCCGCACCAGCGGGTGCCTCATATTGAGGATCGCTTCCAGGCGCTCGCGGAAAAGATCATTTTTGTCACGCGATGGACCAGATGGAGGCATCGATAAAACACCGGGAAAGAAGCGAATTCGATTTCGCGCATTCTCCGATACTTCAAACCTCTTGGGAATCCATGCCCTACTTTCAGCGCTGTCGTGTTGCCTCACGTAATTTTGTTACCGGCTGCCTCACCAAGAATGTTACCCGCTCGCCAGACGTGTGGAATCTGAAGCGAGGTATGGCGCTAGGCTGCTGACCTCGCCGATGAGGCGCTGCACGGCTTGTTGTCGCCACGCCCTTACTCGCTTCTGCAACGTGTGAAGCTGGCGCAAGCTGCATCGCCCGGGATAACGGACCTGGAACTCGACGAGAAGTTCAAGTGCGGTCTGATCCGGACGCTCTTCAAGGCACCGTGCCATCTCTTCCCAATGGTCCTTAAAGATGTCGGGACGTCGGCCGCGCGGTTTGTCGTTGAGCCGACGATACGTCTTCGGCCCAACGACAACACCGCGGGCGCGAGCCGCTCGGCGCCACAGATTGACCCGGCGGACGAGTGTTTTGTATTGCTTGCGGGTAAACCGACCTGGAAACTGGACGCACAGCTCCTCGAAGATCTGCGTGGCGTTGATGTTGGGGAATTCCTCCAATCGGCGGCAAACGATCGGCCACACCATGCGGAGCGCCTGGACGCGGGCTTGGCCAGGCTCGGCGTAGACCGGCTTCGGCTTCTCCTGCATCTTCGCGGCTGTCGCGGCAGGAGTGGGTGACATCATTGGCTTGAACGCACGGTGGGAGCCGCAATAAGTGTCGAGACCTTTTGTAGACTTCGCAGGTAACGCGGTTTGGCTTCGATAGAGAAGGTCGGACGGATCTCGCCCGCATGCCAAGCGCTCGATAGACTTGCTACGAACGCGGCCAGGTTGGGCGGCTCCGATGTCGCCGGTGGCGCTGTTTCGCCGTCAGCCAGCGTCGCCAGATAAGCCTGCACAGCTCGCATCTCCTCCAGAAGCTTCAGCGGATCGAGGTCGGCGGCGATTTCGCGCAGCTTGCGGGGATACCGTCCGCCTGCAGGAGACGCTCGCAGGGAGTCTGCGGTGGATGATAGCGCTTAGCCACCTTCGCACCGTCGCGTTGCTTGGCGGCCAGTTTGAACGAGGGCTGGAAGAAGTTTACGAACAGCCTGGATGCCCCGTAGAGGCGCGTGATCGCCCTGGCTGCCGCCAAGCCCTCAAAGCGCCGATAGCCCAAGAGCTTCCGTACAACGGCGCCATTTTTCTGCTCTATCCACGCTTGGTCGTTCTTACGGTAAGGCCGCGAGCGAGTGAGTTCGATGCCGTGACCAAGGCAATATTCGATCAGCCTGTTGTTGACGAACTCGCTGCCATTGTCCACATCCAGCCCTCTCAGGGCAAAGGGCAAGCCCGCGCGGATCCGGTCGAGTGTCTCGACCACAAGGGTACCTTCCCGGACTACGATGGGCGCGGCCTCCGTCCATCCGCTCGCGATATCGGTCAGAACCAGGCTGTGAACGTAGCTACCGCGGTTGACCTCCCCGCAATGAGCGACCAGGTCCATTTCCATGCTGCCGGGCAGCGGATCATTCCAGTCAGCAAAAGTGCGCATTTTGATGCGCCGCCGCGGCTCTGGCACAACCCTTGGCGGCTTTTTCGTTCGCATGGTGCGCCTTGGCATCTGGAGCAAGCGGTCGATCGTCGCGGCGCCATCGACAGGACCTTGTGGTGTATCTCCTCCTCGAGCTTCAAATGCCCATTGCGTTCCAGCGCCGACAATAGAATGGGCAGCAGTGCCTTGAGCCGCTTGCCGCAAACTCGATCAGAAGCTTCCCACAGCACGATCAAGGCGCCCCGCGCGGCCTCGTCATAGAGCGACAGGCGTTGACGGATCTGGCGATGCTTCGGCTTCGGGTGGCTGTTCAGGACACGGATTGCGGACTTTTCGTGATACCCTGTCGCGGCGATGAACTCCTCCAAGATCCTGCGCTTGTCCTTGGTCGTCGCGGCCGCATAGCGATCCCTGACCGCATTGGCGAGTTCCATGCGCATGGCATGTGTCATCTTCGTCTTCATGATGCCTCCCTGGTGGTGAAGGCATCATGGCGGCATGCGCCTTCACGGGTAACATTTTAGGTGAGGCAACGAACCGCCGCGGTAACATTTTCCTTGAGGCAATGCGACAAGCGCCGACCAATGAGGGGCAAATCTCCGGTTCGCTTGACGTCGATCGTCTGTTGATCGATCTTATCTCTCTTTCTACAAACGTCGACCGCGAGCCTGAGGGCCAAAGCGTCATTCTGCAGCGGCATCGCCGTAACAGAGACGATAGCGGTTCTGGCCTTCGTTGTGCTCACCACCCATACGCTGAACGGACAAGTTTAGATTGTCTGTCTCTGGCAAGGCATCATCATGGTTCTTGCATATACCAAGGCGCTAGTTGTTTTATGTCCTCGACGTTCCATACGCCCAGAGATTTATCATTGTAGGGATCGTCCATATCAGGCACCCTCTCTCGCAGCACCGCAAATGCTGACGGCAAATTGAAAGGCGAAAGTAAAAGGTTAAGCGGACGCCAACCGCCTACTGGGGCCTCCCTGTTTAAAGTTGTTTCATGAAAGGTAGTCAACATAAGGTAGTTACATCCGCTTTCACAAAAGCGTCGAAGAGCTTTCAGCGCCATCTCAAATGGCAAATGCACCAAGCAGTCCCGGCACAAAATGGCATCTGCAGCGGGTAACAAATCACGTGTAATATCTGCTACGTCAAATGTATGTGATGGAGGGAAGCCTTTTTCTCGATTTATTGCAATTATTTCTGGGACAATATCAAATCCATTATATACCTCTAAATTCTTGCTGACGTCAAATATCCATGTTCCGTCCCCGCAGGGTGCGTCCACCATACTTTTGAGGTTAAGCTCCTCTATTAGAATTGACAACTTCTCTCGGATTATCATTGTTGCCTCTAACGAAGATCCGGGTCCAGAGGGTACCGAACCGGCAGAGCCTGCCCACCTATTGTTGCGAAAAATGTCGGAGAATACTTCTTCCACCGATTCAGATGCCATTAGATAAAGTCCTTTAATCAGTGGTTTGCAGCTATACTTATACATGACTACGCAGTATTCACGGATAGTTGTTAATCGTTTTCGTCCATACTCGGTCCGACTCAAGTCAATTTCGGACTTGTGATGAGAGTACCACTCTCCGCGATCTGCGATCACAAAGATTCTGTAAGGTTGTATGAAGGATCTGTTACGACGTTTGGCTCGCGGTGGTGTGGCACGGAGCCCCTTGACCAATTTCGAAGGATTTGGATTTCCAGGAAACCTCGGTTTGACCTCCAAGTGATGATGCTTTGCATGCGTTGATACAGCTGCTGGGGAACGAGGCCGCGACGTTTCTGGATCTGCGCCCACCTCCTGCGGCGGCGATCTCATAGCCGACTTGGAGAGGCTGCATCTGGGCACCTCTAAAAACCTGGCCTTTGACGACCTGAGCTTGTTCACGGTCGCGGTGTTTGCGCGGAGGCGGCGGATGCGGGAAACTCCGGGACATCGGCGATCGATGATGTCCGTCTGAGCGACGCCGGCGATCCGCTCGATAAGCTGAACTATCGTGGCGTGGGGTATGTTCCGCAAGCCTCTTGCCAAGGCGCTGAAATGATCCGATGGCGCCACGAGCGGCTGGCCGCCCTAAGATGCTGTTCTGATGTTCAAGATCATGTTCTGTTAGTAGGCTTTTCTGATTGAGGTGGTTGAGGCCAAGCTCTTCCTGATATTTTCTGGGCCATGTCGCCCCGGATCACTCGCTTCTCTTAGCGGTCGACGATCGACGTTAGCCCGCCGCTCAGCCGGCCGCTGAGTCGGTTTTCAGGCGAGTGTATTCATGCAGATACCGGCCGACTTGCGCTTTTCGGACGAGAGGGTGTTGCAGAACAGTCTGGATCGGTGCTTCCAAGGACTCCGCGGTGCACGCTTCCAGAAGAATGAACCAGTTGGGGGGCGCATCATAGTCCGTGCGCCCTTCACTCTCCGCCGTGCGCACCTGGGTCGCCTCCTCATCTGCCTTGCAGAGATGCGCGCCAGTCAGGAGCGGGAACCGTGTAAATCCGGACACCAGTGCCGATAGCTCCCGGGCCGCCTGCTGGCCATCGTTTGCCGCAGACTGGAAGCGCACCGTGGCAAGGACGCCGCCAGGCCCAGGCCCCTCGGACAACAAGACTCGAGCCAGACCCCGAGACGTATTGAGAAAATGCGCCGTTGCGCGCCTCGTCCACGGCGTCGGGGCGTTGAGCCGCTTGGCATACTCGTCACCTGTAATGACGTCGAATTGCTCAACCTCGTAGAGCGTAAAGAACTCGGGATGGGTTTCTTTATCAGCAGCTCGATAACGTCGCCCCCGCAAGAATCCAGGAATGCCGGTTCGCTCAGGCATATGCTCGTGTATGTGCCACTGATAAAAATCTTGCCGCCCCTCCTCTGCTATTCCGTTCCAGATAGCCACCATGCCATTACCGCAAAGCATCGGTCTCTCCGCTATTCTCAAAACTATTGAAGGTCACCGAAACGGACGTGAAACCGTCAAAATCCGCTACGATCTCGTCGCCGGGATTTGCCGTGTAAAAACCTGTGTAGCTTCCCGTCGTAACGATCTCGCCGGGCTTTATGACAAGCCCCCTTTTCCCGAGATCGTTTGCCAACATGACCATGAGACCAATGAGGTCTCCGTGGGGGTGGCCTCCTATAGTTTGGCAGAGGGTATTTCCGTTGATGCCAAGTCGAGCCGAGAGGGTTTGAAAGGCAACATCCCGCCAGTTTTTATTTAGCGATCCGAGCACCAGTGCGCCGTTCGACAGCAAGTCTGCGATCATCCATTGCGAGGAATGGCGAACTTGCTTGCCCAGCGGCTATCTGCGACTTCAATGGCCGCGCCAGCTCCATCAATGGCCTCGATGATGTGCTCGCTCGCGAAGCCGTCGATCCCTGGAACTGGCTCTCTCGCAAAACGAAAAGCGATCTCGCACTCGACGCCGCCGAGCCCGTAAACTTCGGGGGACATAGACACCGGGCTGTGAAAAAGGCGGGTCGCGATTATAGGAGCTGATATCAAGTCTCCGTCGGGCAAAGCCGCGACCTTCCAGCCAGCGATAGGATGTGACAACGCGCTGACGACGTCATGCTGAATGCACAAAACTTGGTCGCGGCTCAGTGCTTCCAGCGTTGACACGTCAGCCGTCACCCGCTCGCCGCCTCGATGGGCGGCAGCAAGTTTTTGAGCAAAGGTCCCTGAGAAATCGCTTGCTATCTCTGACATGTCAGCGCGACGCTGGAGACCAGCGCGAACAAACCGTGCGCCACCAGACAGCTCGACAGGGTAGACAGTGCGGGAAGCCCCCTCGACGTTCCCAGTAGCCGTCGCTAATAAGCTGGCGCTCGTCGAACGAGACGTGCTTATGCAGCCGGCCGGCGCTTTTGCGTGCAGGCATCAGACCCTCGTGGACCGCGTGAAATTTGCATCGGTACTTTCGCGAGGGGGCAGGCGCCGAATGATCGCGTTGCCCCGTCACTCGACTGGTTTCACCAACCTACCTCCCATGGCCGGGGCTTGCCGTGGAAAACCACTGCGCGAACGCCCGCCGGGACGCCGCCGAGACGCTGAACGTCCACCTTGTACGAACACAATTGACCGGGGCAGAGGTCTTGCCACAGGCGCCAATCGACTCCCCGGCAGCTCTCAAGAAACGCCTGATCGCCGTCGAAAGCGTACCGCCGCATGTGGTTCTCGGGTGTGGCTGTGAACGCCTCCCACACCGCTGCCTTGATCGATTGCGGGACCGCCATGATGCCGCTTCCAAAGCGCCACGGCTCGACAACGTCGCGCATGATCACCGGACCCTCGACCGCTGCCATGTCCATGAGACTACCGACAATCGAAGTGTCCAGATCGAAGTACAGCCAGTCGCCGGGCAGCTCGGGGCGGAACAGCTCCATCTTCGCCCACCAGCCCGGCCATTCGTGCCGAAGCGGTACTACGTCGACGCCCTGCACGTCGACGTCGGAGAAGCAACGAAACTTTGCGCCGGGCAAATGCTCGGTCACCTGGTCCAACAGACGGACAACATGGCGCGGCGCGTAATCGCCGCCGGAGCGGAGGACGCAAGCAACCGTCTTCATGCCGCCAAACCTCCTTCGAGCGGCGTCATCGTTGACCGTTCTGCGACCGGGAGGCCGGCGGTGGCGGTATTTTTCGGTGAGACGATCAAGGGACGATTTTTCCTCAGTCTGTGACGTGTTTGCGGATGACCCGCATGTACTATGCCAAATGAGAAAATCGTTTCAAATCAAGTGACGGAACGGGTCTGCTACGTGGCGTATCCGACATCGTCGGATATCGGACAGCACCGAACGCGGTTGCCGCACGCGTCAATTCCGCTTCCCCCCGGTGGAATCCTGACGCCATTCACTGGACCATGCCGGGGCAATCGCTTCGGCGTATCGTCTCGGTCGCCGCGCTCGCAAGTTTGCGATCCCCATCTGGCATTGCTGGCGAAGGAGTAAGATTACTTTCGGATCCGCCCCGCGCCGGTGACGGCGAGGCAGCGCAACTCGCTCTGAAAACCCCGGTGCACCAAGCGAGCGCGGCCTTCGCCGGCGCGGAACGGCCTGTGGCTATCGTGAGGGAGCTGCGGAACAGCGAAAAGGCTGCAAGCGAGAAACGTGGCAAGCTGGCGATCGAATTACTCTGCCCAATTTCGGATGGTCTGGTGGGTAACGATGATCCTGCGGGTGTCAGTCTCGATGCTTGCAGGCTCAGCGTACTGAGATCTCCGCGCCAGAGCGCATGGCCAATCACTTCGGCTGGAAAGCGACCGTTGCGATACAGGGGATCACGGACGAGCTTGGTCATACCGTCTGTTCGCACGCATTCCCAAGGTATCCGCAAAGCCTCGATATGCCGAACACCTTTGTGTCCAAATTCAATCGCAGATTTCGATCCCGGGATGGATGAATACCAGAGGACATAGCACAAAATATATTATGAAATATAGTTAGTATTTGCACATCCTTTCCTAGATAGTCGTGCAGGGCGGTCGGCCAACGGTGCGCCCTCTGCGAAATTGCGGCATGTTACTAGTCTGAAGGAGCCGTCCTAAATGGCCAGCCTTTTTCAACATCCACCGAGATTCGCCGCCAGCATGATTTCAGGGCAAAATCTCATCTCATCATCAGAACTTTTGGAATTACTAGGTTTTGGGAGGCAAAAGTGAGCAATTCGTATACGCGGTCCGAAGCTCTCATCGGGAGAGCACGTGCTGTTATCCCGGGAGGTGTTTCGAGCGGAAATCGAGCAAACTGGACTCCTTTCCCTCTCTACTACGCTCGAGGGGATGGTGCTCGAGTGTGGGATGTGGATGGCAATGAATACATTGATTACGTGTTGGGCAGGGGACCACTAATCCTTGGGCACGGAGAACCCGAAGTCATAGACGCAGTATACCGGCAGCTTAAAGCAGGCCAATTTTTTGCGGGCCAGACAGAGGCAGAGATAGAGCTCGCGGATCTAATTTGCGCATTTGTGGGCAATGCCGAAATGGTCCGGTTCTGCAATTCTGGCTCGGAGGCCGTACATGCGTGTATTCGTCTAGCTAGATCAGCAACTGGTCGAGATAAAATCATTAGATTCACCGGCCACTACCATGGATGGTACGATGGCATTGCCTGGGGATTTTCGGGCTTAAGCGCCAACCCTGACGGTTCATCTTTGCCTGTGCCGATGTCGCTCGGCCAACCCACCTCTGATATCTCAAATATAGTTGCGGTTGAGTGGAATGACCCGGAAGCAGTCACAAACGCCTTTAAGAAATATCGTGGAGAAATCGCGGCCATCATTACCGAGCCGATTATGTTCAATGGCTTTTGGAGCAATATCCAACCGTCCGAAGGGTTTCTCAGATTTCTTCGCGAACAATGCGACGCCAACGGCGCGCTGTTGATTTTCGACGAGGTCCAAACCGGCTTTCGCATTTCGCTCGGAGGAGCTGTAGAGCACTTCGGCGTCGCCGCAGATCTAAGCGCTTTTGCAAAGGCATTGAGCGGTGGCGTCTGTCTCGCTGCCTTTGCTGGCCGTAAGGAGGTTATGAAGCGCCTCGTTGAAACCAATACCGTGCATGCAGGAACCTATAATGCCTACCCGCCCGCCGTCGTGGGAGCGTTGAAGCATCTGACGCTCCTGGCGGCAAGTTCCGGCGCAAAGCTTCAGCATATACATCACCATGCAACGTTGCTTGAACGGGGCCTTAGAGATCTAGGAACGCAAACCCAGTTACCTTTTCTTGTTCGAGCGAGCCCAGGCGCTGTCACGACAGCCTTCAGAGCCGCACCTACGCAAGTCATTAACCATCGCTCGGCAGCTGACGGTTTGGATTTTAGCCTCCAGCGCGCATGGCACCTCGCATTGCAGGAGCGAGGCGTACGGATCACGCCAGAAGGCCTCTGGTACGTGTCCGCAGCACATTCCGCTAGTGACATAGCAATCACTATCGATGCCGCGCGGGATGCGCTTCAAACCCTCTCGTCACAATAACGCGTGGAGATGGACTATGTCCGCACGATACAACAGTGTCGCTCGCCTTGTTTCTCCGGGCCGCTTTATCCTTGCGTGCGATGCAGTGAGCGAGGAACTTCCTCCAGATTTCGTACGAATCAGAATCGAATTCTGCGGGGTCTGTGGGACCGATAGATCGTTCTATCTGGGCCACCGCGATGAGGGCTATCCGATCAGTCTCGGTCACGAGCACTGCGGCACTATTGTCGGAGTCGGAGACCATGTCACGACCTATCAGGTTGGAGATTTTGTGGCGATTGATCCGAATTTTCGATGCGGTTCCTGCCGTTATTGCAGGATAGGCGCTGGCCATCTGTGTGAGAGTTCGACGATTAATTGGTATTCGAATCGCGGCTATGCCAAGTTCATCGACATAAAAGCTTCGTACCTTCTTAAACTTCCGGAATACAGATCCCGCCATTTAGGCGCATTGGTCGAGCCACTATCCGTTGCGATTAACGCGACAGACATCTCTAAATGCACGCTAGCTGAGGAGCCTACGCTTGTCCTTGGCGCCGGCGGCATCGGAACGTTGCTGATCTTTAATCTCCTTGAGGCGCAAGATGGCGACATTTGGATCTATGACAAAGCGCGCCACAAGACGGCAGCCTTAAAGGATCTCTACCCGAGCAGGATTAAGATATTGGATAGCGCCGATGACCGTGTATTCAGCGTTGTTTTCGAAGCAACCGGCAGCTCTGACGGCTTCCTTCACGGGTGCGCTCGGCTAGCGAAGCTCGGCAGGCTGGTTGTCGTGAGTAGGTACCATTCCGATGAACCTGCAATCCCCGATAGACTCCCATGGAAGCAGCCTAACATTTACTTCGTTCATCTGAATGGAAATGGTGACTCCTTCCACAAAGCAGCTGCTTTGATGAAAAGTAGCTGGAGCCCGGATCACGACCACCTTCTCAGCTTTCACCCTCTCAGCAATATTGACAAGGTTTTTGCTGAATACGGATCCGACCATGCAAATAAGAAAATAATTACAATGGAGTGAGTATTTATCATTATCGCCTGACATCAGGAGGCTCAAGGAAAAAATAATGCATAGCCTGACGCGGAAGCTGCATGCGCGCCAGGCGCACTATTTTCTGATCGGGTCAGATCCCTGCGCGACTGTGAACATTGAGCTCTCGGGCGCGAGCCGAGTTGGCCGAATCTGAAGCGCGATGATCACCAGGCGCAAAAACGCTCGCAGACACCAGCGCGTCATCGAGAAGCGATCAAACGGGAACGCCTTGCTAGCAGGGCTTCGCCCTGGCGATGGAAGATATCCGCCACCTCCAACCTCGTCGCGGAACCGTTCAGCTCGACGAACCACCTCAACGTTCAGCCGGCCGAGCGGGCTTGTCGTGCGCCGGAAGAGCCCGTGAGACCTTGGTGTAGCGACAGGTGGTTGTGGCAGAGTTGCCCCCAGGATAATGCGGATGTCGATACCCTTCTCCAGCAAAGGGGCAAGAGATCTGCCTGAGCGTGCACCATCCCGTTCTTGTCGATGCTGGCTACGGCTGGTGGCGCCAAGCAGCGGCAGCCAGCATGCAAGACGGTGACGTTAATCAGGCCGCTGCGGCCGTGGATTGGAAGCAGCCATCTCGTGCGCGTGCCAGCCGACGATAGGCGCGCCGGCCGCCCAGAAGCATCCTCCGATGCATGAGGTAGTCTCTTCCCGTCCTTGCCGTGGCGGATCTGGATGACGCCGCGCTTGCCGTCGATATCGGCAACGTTGAGGCCGACGACATCCGAAAGACGCAAGCCGGTCGCACAGGCTGTGGTCAAGGCGATGCGCGCCTCGAGGCTGGCAGCGCCTCGAAGAGACCGGGACGATCCCGTCGGCACAAAGCATCACTGGCAGCTTGCGCGGCGCGCGCGCATGGGCGATGCCGTCCGAAATCTGGGCATGGCCCAGCGTCGCGCTGGACAAAACCATAGCGCGGACACTGTCTGGTTCAGCGCCGGCCGGGAAATACCCGTCGACGCCAGATGCACCTGGAAGGCGCGGACATCCCTAAGCTCAGTTGCAGCGGCGAGTGGTCGCAATTGCGGACGAACTTCGCCACCGCGTGGACCTCAGATCGTTGCGTGATCGGCGACAGTTTGCGGACCGTGTGTCAGCGCAAGGAGCTGAGCTAGCCATTGTCGGCTCCCGCTCTCGATATCGCGTTTCAACAGGAGCAGTCCTTCAAAACAGCACCCTTACCCGCAAGTCGGCCCGCCAACTGCCGCATCAGCGGATTAGTTCAATCAAAACCCGATACTGGAATGAAACGCCAGACAACCCGACCGCTTCCTGAAATAACCATAGGCGGGATTGTGAATAATTGATGTCGGTATTGTTAATATGTCGCAACATGCCTTTATAATTGTTAACTGTAGTTTTACAAATGCGGGTTATATTTTAACACAACTGTGTGATAATTGCTTTCTAGATTTCGATTTGCTTGAATGGCTCATAGCGCGGGATTGGCGCGTGCGCCTGCCACTTGATGATGCGGTAGAGATCAACGGGGATATCCGACGCTGGTGCCCAGGTGCCTTTGGGTATCGGGTCGGTAAGCCTTGCGGTCCCGCCGCAAATCCCCGGCCAGCTGAAGAGTCTAAGGAGCTTCGTCCGCTGTACAGTCTTGTCTGCCGTCGAGGAGGCCGTGTTCATCGCCGGATCGAGACTGGTACCTCGTCTGATCAGGCAGGCAGGCTCGCGCATCTAGGCCGCCGCTGATGAGAAATGGCAGAGTCTTAATTCGTCACCCGCCGCTTCGCGGCGGAAATAAGGAGTTGTCATAACGACGGGGGACGGCAAACGGAACGGCAGGCGAGGAGATGGAACTTCCGCCTACAGCACTTGCCACGCGCGAACGGCGGAGACAACACTATGGCAGTCATTCCTCGTGACAAGGCCGATTCGACCTACTGCCAATTGAAGGAACTCGTCCTTAATTATCGGTTCCGACCCGGAGAGCCGCTAAGCCCTATCAGCATTGCCGATCGACTGCAGGTTAGCGCGACGCCGGTGCGAGAAGCATTGTCGCGTCTTCATGGCGAAGATCTCGTTGGGTTGGTACCAAATCGCGGATTCTTCGCAAAGACACTCAACGCCAAAAGCATGAGAGATCATTATGAATTCGCGTTTCAGATTGCGATTTACGCAATTGAACGTGGATATAGCCAATTTGGCATGGGCAAGATAGCATCGCTGGAAGAGACAGCCGTAAGCAGCGACGGCGTCAAAAATAAGATAGAAGAATCTGTTGAATCGCAGGTTAAAATGATTGAGGAACTCTATGTCTGTATTGCGGCTCTCGCCGGCTGTCAGGTCATGGTTGATTCCATCCGTAAGTTCAACGACCAGACGCGTTTTGTGCGTTTGATCGATTTGGAGATGGAGAGCAACTTTCACGAAATCACGGCGGACATGTCTGCCCTCGTCAGTACATTGGAGCGCCAAGATGTGACGGCTGCAGTCGCCAATCTGCGGCGTCAGCGCGATAGGAAACTTGCTCGGATGAATGAGCTGGTTAGCGAGGGTATTGCTCGCTCTCTTAAGCAATTATCCAGCGAATAGTACGCAGAGCACGGAAGGAAACACAATCGCCGCCGCCGCATCGTGGTGGCCATTGCATAGGTTGTGGCCGCCTGTGCTCGCTGCTCGCCAGCGAGTCTGCTAATTTTGCAATGCTGCACCGGTTCCAAGCAGCATCTCTAGTGGGCGGCCTAGGCGCTGGGTGGGGGAGGTGCAGTACTGACTCGCGTCCAATCAGTCCTTGCTCAGCAGACGTTTGCCGCGAATCGGGAAATCTCGTAGCGGCCAAAGCGCCGTAAGATCGTCTGCTGCGATGGAGATCAACCGCGCAATGCAGGCGCATACGATACGATCGAAGCAGCGAGTGTCAGCTCCACGCTGCGCGCACAATGACGATCCGTCTGTCGATAATTCGCGCGGAGGGCGACGGTGACCATCCAGTTTACGAAACTGTAGCAACAAATTAATCAAACATCACCCCCATTTTCCAATTGACCGCCCATACTGCCGCCAATTCGACGTCACGGCGAGAGCCGAGAATCGCCGCTTAGGATGGAGGCTGCCATCATGGCAATTGTTAGCCCCAGGGGCGCAGTCCAGCTTCTGCACGAAGAGCCAGCTCCGCAACATTCCAAATGTGGCAGGGGCCATAGAGACCCCAAAATACTGATGCTTGAGCGGGCCAGGGCCATCATTCGCCAAGAGGCTGCCGCGTTGGAAAACCTTTCAAACAGGCTCGATGAGAATATCTGCGTGCTCGCGGAGTACATCCTCTCTGCAACGGGCATTGTCGTCGTGTGCGGTATAGGCAAGTCGCGACTGGTTGGAGAAAAGATCTCTGCAATTCTGGCATCGACCGGTACACGATCGATCACGCTCGACCCAGTCGATGCCTTACATGGAGATCTCGGGCGCGTGCGTGCCGGGGATGTCATTCTCGCGCTCTCCAATTCTGGGGAGACTGCTGAACTTCTGCAACTCATCCGCGCTGTCCGGCAGATCGCGGTCATCGTGGCCGCGATCACGGGACGCGCCAGCTCTTCGTTGGCGCGGGCTGCCGACGTGGTGCTCGACATTGGGCCGATGCAGGAAGCTGGTGCACTTGGTCTCGCTCCGACCACCTCCACTACGGCTATGGCCGCGATGGGGGACGCCCTAGCGCTAATCCTGCAGGAGCGGCGTGGGTTCACGCGCCATGACTTCGCACGTCTTCACCCGGGTGGAAGTCTCGGACGGGAGCTGATGCGAGTGCGCGACCTGATGTGGCCGCTTGAATCGATTCCTTTGTTCCGGCCAGATGCACCGCTGTCGCTGGCGCTCTTGTCAATGTGCCGCGCCCCCCAAAAGCTAGGCGTTGCCGCAGTCGCCGACGAGCGATGCAACCTCATCGGGATCTTAATTGGGGAGTCCATTGGCCGATTAACAGAGTGTGGCGCAACGCCTGACCTTAGCGATCCGGTGGAGCGGCACATGCAGCCGCCGCTCGCCACGATTTCCGGGAACGCATTTCTCGATGAAGCCGCGCAGCTCTTCGGTCACCACGAAATCGAGTTGATGCCCGTGCATGATGACCAGGGCAAGTTCGTTGGCCTGATATCTCGTCAGGACGTCCTGAAGCCATCTTGAGTGAGGAGAAATTGTGCAAGTGGAGATCATTCGAGGGACGGTCTGTCAACGGCTCTCTTGGCGGCAGTGGATCACGGCAGGGCTTCGATGATGCGCGCCTTGGCGGATGACTTCGAGATCGTCTACCGGTCCGAGCGGCCACAAGATGTCTACTGCTACACGCCGGGCATTGTCGTGACGGCGAGCCGCAGGGTGGTAGCCACCTTTGATCTCGGCGGTGCAGGGGTCAGGAATCTCCTCGGGCCGAAGGGGTCTCGTGCAAGAGGTACGCGCTTCGGGATGGCTAAGGTCTATGTGTCCGACGATGGTGGCTGTTCCTGGGCTGAGCGAAACACGTTTCCGTTCTGGCACGCTCGGCCATTTATAGCTGGCGGGCGGCTCTACGTCCTTGGTCATGCCGGCGACCTCATGATCATGGCTTCCGACGATGAAGGGGAGACATGGAGCGCGCCGGTCGCACTAACCGTGAACATGAAATGGCACGGGTCGTCCTGCAACGTGCATTACGCCAATGGGCACGTCCACCTCGCCTTGGACGAGCGCCGCGATCTTGCAATTGATGGATGGAATACAGCCGGTTTGGCACCGCGGGTGTTGCGCGCCAGAATCGACGACGATCTCCTTAACCCCAAGAGCTGGACCATTTCGGAGTCCTTTGCGTTCAACGAGACAGTGTCGCCGAGCGATTTCGATCTCTTTGGTGTCCCGTTCTATGACACGCCAATCCGAGCTCCGGCCGAGCTCGGATCGGGACGCTTCTGTGCGCCGATGGGTTGGCTTGAACCGAATATCGTCCGGTTCCACGATCCCGCACATCTGTGGCACGATCCGGCCGGGCGCACATTACACCTGTTCTTGCGCGCGAATACGGGCGGAACGGGCTATGCTGCCCTGGTCAAGGTTATCGAGCAGGACGATGGTCGTCTGACCACGGCATTAGAGACCGTGCCTTCCGGGAAAAAGGCGCTCTTCATCCCGTTTCCGGGAGGGCATCTGAAGTTCTTCGTGCTTTATGATGACGAGACTCGGCTTTACTGGTTGCTGAGTTCACAAGCGACAGACTCGATGGTGCGCCTTACGCACATCTCGCAGGCGCGCTACAATTTGCCTAGCAACGAGCGGCATAGGCTGCAACTTCACTTCTCTAGAAACTGCATCGATTGGTGTTTTGCTGGACTTGTCGCCGCAGGCCAGACCGAGCGTCACGCACGGAACTATGCGAGCATGGCGGTCGACCGCGATGATCTTCTTGTGCTGTGCCGGTCAGGGGATGACGAGGGGAGGGATCCTCAATATACGAACCTAATCACATTCCATCGCGTCAAGGAATTCCGCAACCTCGTCTATTGATCTTTTACATTTCTGAGAGTCGGGAAAACATGCCCAGAACTTCGAGTCCAGTTGCTATCATCATTCCAGCCCGCTACGGCTCGAGCCGATTCCTCGGCAAGCCGCTCGCGATGATCACTGGCCGAACGATGATCAATCGTGTTTGGTCCTTGGCCTGTGCCGTAGCAGACGTAGATGTCGTCTGCGTTGCCACTGATGATGAGCGCATCGCCGAGCACGTTCAAAGCTTTAGTGGTCACGTGGCGATAACCCCGAACGACTGCACAAACGGCACCGAGCGGGTGCTGACGGCAGCCGAGATGCTCGCAACGACGCCTGCCGTCGTGGTGAATCTCCAGGGTGACGCAGTCCTCACCCCGCCTTGGGTCATTGCCGCTCTGATCGACGAGATGCGCCGGGACCCCACAGTGGAGATCGCTACTGCCGCGGTCCGGATGGATAAGCGCACTTATGACGCTTTGTGCACGGCCAAAGAGCACGGCGAGGTCGGAGGCACAACAGTGACTTTTGACCGGCGCGGCAACGCCCTCTATTTCTCGAAATCCATCATCCCGTTCGTGCGCAAAGATGCTCAAGGTAACAATGCGGATCCGTTTCCTGTCTTTCGCCATATCGGGCTCTACGCGTATCGCTACGAAACCCTGTGCCGTTATATCAGTTTGGAATCCGGTCCCCTCGAGCGTTCTGAGAAACTCGAGCAATTGCGCGCGCTCGAGCATGGGATCCCTGTCCGCGTGGTCGAAGTCGACTATGGCGGCCGGACTCACTGGGCTGTCGACAGCCCAGATGATTTGAAGCGCGTTGAGGCTATCATCGGCGAAGAGGGCGATCTCGTCCCGGAGTGAGGCAGACCGCCAGCCCGATAGACGGTAGATCTGCAATACAAAGCGGCCATTATCCATGAAGCTAATCCTCAGCCGTCACGGTAACACGTTTGACCCCGGCGATAAGGTCGTTTGGGTCGGCCGCAGAACCGATCTCCCGCTTACAGGAGAGGGCTGCCGCCAGGCTCAACGTCTCGGAAACACTCTGTGCCAGTCGGATATTAGGCTCGGTGGACTCTATTGCGGACCGCTGCGGCGCACGCGTCAGCATGCCGAGATCGTCGCGGAATGGATCGGTGGTACGCCCCTGCCGATTGTCGATTCGCGCTTAGCCGAGATCGACTATGGCGCATGGGAGGGTTTGAGTAGTCAGGAGATCATAGCACAATTCGGGAGGGAGGAGTTGGAGACGTGGGAACGCTACAGCGCGTGGCCCCGGTCGCCTGGTTGGAGCCCTTCCGAGGCCACCTTGGCGGATGGTGTCACGACATTTGTGGAACACCTCGCCCGGACGCAGGGCGAGGACAGTGCGGCGCTAGCCGTGACCAGCAACGGCGTGCTGCGGTATTTCCTGCGGCTTGCGGAAGATAAGCTCAAGGTAAAGATGGGGGGGCGGAGCGGCAAGGTCGCCACAGGTAATATTTGCATTCTTGAGGTCCGGAAAGGAAATTGCCAAGTCCACGCCTGGAACATTGCACCAGATCAGGGTTGTTTGTCACACACCTATTAAGTAGCAATTGGTTTCGCAATGGCCTTCCCTGCCGAGAGAATCACTCCGTGGATCCCGCCGACCAGAAGCCGCACGCAGCCGATCGACGACGATGAGATTAGGCAAGCTGACCTGATGAGGTGGACGGCCTCCGCTCCCGGCATCGCAATGTGCCAAAGTGTGGCTGTCGAAAGTCACATGAGGGAGAGCCGTCCATGGAGAAGGTTAGCA
>NZ_JAMYPX010000046.1:0-30544 GCF_040320585.1 Mesorhizobium sp. M0663 | reverse complement strand
TGGAACACGTTCTTCGCTAGATCCAACCCGATCATGCTAACTTCCGACATGGACGCCTCCGTTCAAGTGATGATCAACGACACCACTTTGGCACAGCGATGCCCTCAGGGGGCGTCCACCCCATCAATCTGGGAAGTCATAAGTCGGCGGCCATCAGGCAGATGATCAAGGCGGCCGGCGCCAGGCTTTGGTACCTACCGCCCTACTCCCCAGACCTCAATCCGATCGAGCAGGCCTTTGCCAAAATCAAACACTGGATGCGCCAAGCTCAGAAACGTACCGTCGAGGACACTTGGCGCCACATCGGCCACCTCGTTGAAACGATCGAGGCAACCGAATGCAACAACTACTTCGCAAACGCCGGCTACGCTTCCATCAAAACGTGAAAGGCTCTAGGCCAGGCCCAGCTTTTTCTTGAGCTCGGTATTTTCCTTGCGCAGACGGTCGGCAAGCAGGCCCTTCAAGCGCTTGTTTTCTTCTTCGAGCGCGACAAGATCGCGGAGATCGCCGTTGTCGAAAGAAGGTGCGGCAGCTCTTTTCCAAGAATAGTAGGTCTGCTCGGATATGCCGGCCTGGCCGACCGCAATCTTGCTGGTCGCGCCGCCAGCGATCGATTTCTCGATCTGGGCAAGCTTCTGGGCGCGCTCCTTCTCGGAATATGTCTTGCGGGCCGTCTTCACTGCCACCGGAGCTTCAGCGGCCTGGGGCGCTGGCTTCGCCCCGTTCCTGCGGGCCGGCTTTGCGAGCTCTGCCTTCGCTTTCTTTGCTCGCGGGATTTTCTTCTTCGATTCAGGCACTTCCACTTTGGCTGGCGCTACTGTGGTCTGAACAGTTTGAGCGTCCTGAAAATCGGCCATAACATGCTCCGCTTGTGGTTTGTCTCCTTCTTCAGCATCAATGGCTCTTATACTGAAGTCAATAAGCTGGGAATTTGGGGGCTGAGCACGATCAGCCGGCTGCGTCATCTCCGTGACAATCTTGGACAGGTCACGATCGCCCCAGATCGAATGTCCTGGCTTTTGCTTGCCGCGCTTCTGTTTCACTTCCACGACAAATGGCCGGATCTGGCGCTTCATAGTCTGTTCCTTGATGTGGGGACGACTTGCAAGCCAAGTCGCTGTTCGTATTTGCGAGTATCCGACGCGAAGGTATCTGTCGCTCTCGCCGTGCTTTATCGGAGAAGCGACGCAACGAGCAAGCGATGTGTCATGGGCTTTGGGCGACAGGCTCAATCATCGGGGCAAAACATACCTACTGAGAGGTGATGGAGAGATCTTTAGAGCTGCATCCATACGCGCGATGCTCAGGTGTCTAGCCAGCGGCGCGCGATGACTGTGCACAATCCGGCTGGAGCGATTGCAATCCAAATTTTCTTGGGAACTAATCTTCCCATGGCGGCGGATGAGCTGGACGCGCTTGTTTTCGGGATGGCGGTCGACAGCGTTCGTGCGCTTCCTCTTGGATTCACGGAAAAAGTCGCAGAAATTGCCAACAGAAGCGACGGCGTCCTGCTTTTTGATTTGCGCATCGATGGCGATTTGGAGATGCAGCGGATCGCCGCCGTCCGATATCCAAGCAGCCAGACAGGCATTCTGGCGCTGGACAAGCAGGGCTTGGCGATCAGCCATTGCATGGTCAATGGCACTTTCTCCAGCTTTATCGCTCCCTTGGAGGACTGGAACGCTCTGCCGCTGCCGATGCAGGCCAGGACGAGTATCGCCGGCCCGGCCAGCCTCTTCATCGGCGCCTTGCGCAATGCCGGATGCATCCCGCACGGAAGGTCCTGATCCGACGTTTTGTTCGGCGACTGGTCGATCATATCGTCGAGCCAGTCGGCCCCACGGCCTCGCTATGGTCGATTTCCCATGGTGGTTAGGTGACCAGGATCATCCTGGTTGAAGTCTGACCCTGGATACGTGGCTACGAGCACCTCGTCGGTGCTGGCCTCAAATATCGTGAAAATGCGCAGGCCGGTGGCGACTGATTGAGCAATGTCGGTCGCCGTCACGGTATCTTGGAAAGCGATACGGCTGCGTGTAAGCGATCGTAATGTGCGAGAGCGTCTCGCCCGTCGGCCTCCGATAGAACCCCTCCTTGATAGACATCACGCCGCATAGCCTATCCGACGCGCCCAATTAAGCGGAGTAGCCGGACCATGCTAACGTTTCCCTTCCGAGCGGCAGCTCTCAGGGACAGCCTCTATCGTCGCCTCCCTTCTTTGAGTTCCGGCTTGATCGAACGGAGGACAGGACTTCGTCAATCTGCGATCCGACAGATCGTCAAGCAGCTTGAAGACGGCATCATGTCTTCCGGCGTTAATGAGAATCGTGCGTTTGCCGCGATTTTCGGCCGACCCGGGCTCGGGATCTGCATTGCGGGCGATCCCCCTGACTTCGACAGGGGTCATGTTCCAGATCGCCTCGAGCTTTTCCGCGCGGGTCATGCTGTCGCTCGCACCGGTCTCGTGGGCGATGATAGCGGCGCGCATCTTGTCCGGGGACTGCCGATCCGTGAGGTCGCAAAAGCCATGAAACCAGCGTTCGCGGCCCCGGATCCGGATCGCGAAGAATACGCTGGTCACGTAGCCGGCCTTGAACTCCGACATGCCGAACATGCCGGTGCGCTTGAACAGCGGCGGCAGCAAATCGAGCATGAAGTGGTATTCTGACGCGGTGATCTGGAACCACTCGCCTGAATAGGGAGTGCCGGAAAGCGGATCGATGCCGGGAGTGTCCTTGTGTCGGCTGAACAGTTGGAACATCTGCTCGCGGGTGGCGACGCCGTCGAGCACCTTCCTGAAGGGTGGATGTGCGGTCATGGAGTTCTCCTGAACGCAGGTCGGCCACGCGCGGCATGAACCGCGTCGTCGCAACTGCTTGGTGGTGTTGTGGCTGTCGACTGGCCGAGCCTGCGGCCGGCGCGTGTACCGGCGATGGTGGGGTTTGCAGGGTTCAGGCGGCGTGTCGCTCGGAGGAACGCGAAGCGTCTCGACCAACCCCAGTGATGGCACGCACGGCGGCGGCGAGCGCCGGGATGTCGTCGAGCATGCCGAGCGCAACGAAGTGGTTGGCCCCGCCGATGTAGTCCTTGCGGCCCTTGCAGGCGCGGATCAGGATGCCGTGACCTGAGGACAAACCGAACTGGCCGACCTGGATGTAGGCGCAGTCATGGTGCAGAGTAATTTCACCGGAAACGGCCATGCCCGCCTTATTTGAGCGCAGGTCAAAGCTTCCCTGCGGCAAGGCAAGTTCGGCGGCGAGTTTCTTCAGCCGCGAACGGGCTGTCATGTGAAAACGTCTCTTGTGCTGCTCGTCATAGGAGCAGTTTCTGTTCCAATCGAACATGTGGATCTCCATGAAACGAAAGCGCCCGGGCGCGCTACGGCGATCCCGGGCTTGAGAGTGAGTTGGAACCGAAACGGGTCCGGCAGAAGTGCCGGACCCGTGCGGAGCGGGAGGCCGACTATTCGGCGGCCTGGAGGTGGTCCGCTTCGTCGCCGTCGATGGTCACCGGCTTATCGGAGGACGGGTCCGCATCGTCGGCGAGGAAGGCCGGCAGCTCGGCGGCATCGCCGTCGAGAGTCGCCTCGTCCGACCTGTCGCCAGCGACGCCCCTGCCAGCATCGGTAGCCACTTCATCGACCTCAAGGCGAAGAGGTTCGGGCAGCCAGCTTGATCCTTCGAGAAGACGGACGGCTTCACGGGCCATGATGTCCTTCTTCATGTGATCGATCAGCTGAGCGGAGTCTGCGCCACGAGCTTCACGGACAGCCTGTAAAATCCGCGCCTTTGTGAGCCGCCCCAGGAACTCGACCGTGGGCGTCCAGCCGGCGTCGACCATGTCGAACTGGAGCGAGCGGCCAAGCACGTCTGCATGCTCGAGCGCCTTCGCGCGCCTGTTCCAGGGCTCGACCACCGCATTGAGGGTCAGCGAGACGCAGTGCGCGAACAGCGCCTTGCGGCTTGCTTCGTCGAGGCTGAGAATGAAGTCCCACAGGCCTTCCGCTTCATCGGGCAAATCGCGGTCCCAGGCTTCGTGCCGTTCGGCGATCTCCTTGGCCCAGGATGTCTCGGCAAGACCATCGACCTGGCTGAAGCCGCCGCTCTTCAGACTTATCTCCAGGCACGTGTTCGGCGCGAAGCGATAGAAAACCTGCAGGACGAAGGCATGGAGTGCGGCGACGATGGCGATGTCGGCGTCACCGGCGAGCGCGTTGCGCAGTGCTAGCGTCCGCTGCGCGGTCAGGTCGAAGACGAGCCGATCGGGCAGTGGCTTGATTCCATCGTCTTCGCCATCATCGCCAGAGGCGTCGCTCACCGGCTTGCCGTTGACGACAACACCATCGCCATCGTCATCGCCATTGGATCGGGTTCCGCCGTCGGCGCCCCGTTCCTCGCCCTCATCGACATCGCCGGTTTCGGTCCGCGGCTCGTCCTCGGACCGCACGAAACCGGCGTCGACCTGGAGCTTGCCGTTCGCGGCAAGCGTAACGAACACACCGGCATTGGTCTTCTGGGCGGGATCGTAGCTTTGAGGGCGATCATCGATCGCATCGAGCTCGGCACCCAGCTGGTCGAGCTTCGCCTCGATTGTTTCGTCGGCGTCCTCGGCCTTGGCATAGTCCGCATCCAGCTTGTCGTATTCGGCCTTCAGCGCGTCGTAGCGTTCGATCTCCTCGGCGCTGAGCTCCTGCGCCTCGGCGTAGATGCGCCGCATACCGGAGGTGTGGCCATAGGGAAAGCTGATCGCAGCCTCGACCCACTTCCAGCCTTCGGCGCGGATCGCCTCGGCATCCATTTTCAGCCTGTCGAAGACGAGCTGCTCGAGAAGTGCGGCATCCTGGAACCAACCGCCGGCATCCTGCTCGAACAGGTCGCGCAGGATGACGCCGCCAGCCGCTTCATAGGCTTCGGCGCCGACATAGACGGCCCGGCGATCATCGGCCCGCACCGTCGTCTCCGTCAGCAGGCGCCTGATGTAGTAGGGTTCTTGCGTGTGCGAGCTGGCAATCCGCTCCCAGACCTGCTCCTGGCGCGCGTGATCGTCCGAGATCGAAAACGCCATGATCTGTTCGAGCCGGATTTCGTCCTTCTCGTAGAGATCGAGAAGCCTCGGTGACACCGATGCCAGCCGCAGGCGCTGCCTCACCGTCGCCGGCGATACGAAGAAGCGGGCACCAATCTCCTCCGGATCGAGGCCCTGATCGCTGAGCGTCTTGAAGGCCCGAAACTGATCGAGCGGGTGAAGGTCGGCGCGCCGCAGGTTTTCGGCAAGCGAATCCTCCTCGGCCGAGGTCTCCTGCACGCGGTTGACGATGCAGGGGATTGGCTCGTTCTTGGCCAGGCGCTTTTGCTTGATGAGGATGCCGAGCGCCAGATAACGTCGGCCGCCGGCGGGCACCTCGAACGTGCCCGTCTCCCCGCCCTCGCCATCGAGCACGGGACGGACGTTCAGGCTCTGGATCAGCTTTCGCCGTCCGATGTCTTCGGCCAGCTGCTCGATCGACACTCCGTCCTTGATACGCCGAACATTCTTCTGCGACAGCATTAGCTTGTCATAGGGAATATTCTCCGCGGCGTTCATCGCGATCTTCTGAATGGCGTTCTTTGCCATGGTTAGGTTCTCCATGACGGGCGGCCCGGGGCCTCTCCCCGAACCTCCAAGCCCGTCAGAACCCTCCCCTCACCCCTCTGCCTCCAGGCCTCCCGCCGACCCGGCCCCGGCTCGCGGATCTCGACGCGACCAAGCCGCCGGAGGGGCCTCCAGCATGTTGGAGTCACAGGGTTCTCCCACGAAAAAAGCGCCGTCCTCTTGTTTCGGAAGGCGGCGCTTAATTGATGGAGAGGGCGAACCGGACGTGAGGCCCGAAAGTTTTTGTTGGTGGCCTCCGCAAGATCAGGTCGCGAAATCGAGAAGCTTCTTGGCCTTGCCCTCCATTTCCAGGCGGACATCCTGATGCGGTTTGTCGCGCGCGACCCGCGTGATGCCCTGCACGAAATCAAAGATCGATTCCGGTGGTCTGCCTTCCTCCATGAGAACAGTATCGATGATCTTCGTGGTCTCGGACTTGGAGAAGCCCCCCTTGCGCAGGAAGCCCTGGCGATCTTCGTCGTCTCTGGCAACGATCCGTTGCCGCGCCGTCTTGATGCCGTTGACGAACGGCATGGGCGAGGAATCGGCAAACTGGATCAGCGCCGGCTCGGCTTCCAAGGCGAAACGCGAGGCGGCATATTTGGAATGCCGGATGATGATTTCCTCGAAATTTTCCACGCCCCACAGGCAACGATTCTGGCACACTGCACGTAGATAGAAGCTGGCGATTCCGAGCGTTCGGGCGCCGACTTCGGAGTTCCAGCAATAAAACCCCCTGAAAAAGACGTCGGGCGAGCCGTCGGGCAGCTTGCCGGCCTCGATCGGATTCAGGTCGTCGACAAGAAACACAAAGACATCGCGGTCGGACGCATAGAGCGTGGTTGTGTCGGTGGAAATGTCGACGTTCGGATTGTAGATTCCCGTTGACCAGTTGAGCACGCCGGGCACCTTCCAACGCGTGTCGCCGGTGCCGTTGCCGGCGATCTTCTGCACGGCGTCGACCAGTTCTGAGTCAAATATTCTGCCGTAATCTGGGCCTGTTACCGCCCGCAATTCGAGGCGTCCGTTCTCGATTTCCAGCGTCTTCACCTGCTCGGCGCGGTGGTTGAGGAGACCGTGCTGAAGGTTGATCGCGGCGAGCGGGGCTGGAAGCTGCCGCAGATAGGTGGCCGGTGCGCCTACCAGGCTGGCGAGTTGGCCAAAACTCCAATGCGTGGGGGCAATTGGGGCAGGCGCATCGGGCAGCATTAGCCTCAGGCGCTCCGGATCGTCGCGGCTGGCCTCGACGCGGATCAGCTCACTTTCGACGATGCGGGTCTTGCTGCGCTCCGACCGGCTCTTCACCGAATTCCGAAGGTCGTTGAGCGACAGGTATCGCTCATCCGCCGGACGGTTGAACCATTCTGACGACACGCGGCCAATACGCTGGCCGCGGCTGACGTCGACCTTGTAACCGGCCCGCTCATTGCGCTTGGGCGTGTGAATTTCCATCTGGGTCATGGGTGTCGCTCCTCGGCGGGCGCCGGGAGACTCTCTCCCGGACCTTCACCCGCCGCCGCGGCCCGCCCACCCTCTTCCTCTCCCGGCATCCGCGCGCCACTGGAAGCATCGGCATTGCGGCAGCGACCGCGTCAAGGCTGACACCATGAGAGAAGGCACGGGCTTCAGGAAAGTCCGAAGACCAAGTGCCGCTTCACCTTCCGGATGCGACAGAAATCCGTTGTGCTTTCTTGCCCAAACAAGACGGGACCCATCCGGTTTCCAGATAGCGGCCTGCTGAAATCGGACAGGCAACTTGTCTTGAGATTAAAGCAACTGCAACTTCTCTTGGGGCCTAGCCCATACATGTGTGAATTGACCCAACGTAGGATTCGTCCACGAACATCCTTGGCCTTTGGCTTGATGGGTCAATCAATGGTCCGAGCAACCTTTTCGCGATTTGGCACCCTTGAGAGAGGCCCGCATATTGTGCATTACACTCAATCGAGCATTCAATCTCCTGTTGGGGGTGACAACCCCTGACCCCATTCCGCACGCGCTTGCCAGAATACAGCGTCTCCAAAGCCGACGTTCAGCTGGACCGGAAGCCAATACCAAGCGAGCGAAAGCGCGGTTTCGCTGTTGACGTTGTCAGTCCTCTCATTTCCGGTGGGGTACCTAAAGCCTGCTTGTTTGCTTGATGAGCAGGTTGCGTCGCGAGTTCTTCGGCTTTTGTACGATAATGCACCTCTCTAGTTCGCAACTAGACCGTCAAGCAAAACCTCAAGGGAAATGACTCCTTTAACGCGGGAGTTTATGCGGCTTGCCGATGGGCGACAAACAATTTGGGCAGGTGGTCATATCGCTGGCCGGGGGTAAGCCCCATTGCAGTTACAGCCAGACAAGCTAGGCTGCCGGCAAGCGGGAAACGCTGCAGTGGACAAATTGTCGATCGTCGCCGGCTCGCCAGTGTTTCGGACGCTGGAGCGGACTCAATGGCAGGCAATCGCTGACGCGGCGTCGTTCCGCCGGATCGAGCCGACTGCCGATGGCCATCTGTTCCGGTATGGCGATTTGGCATCAGTTCTTTTCCTGATTGTGCCCACTGTTGGCAGCCGCGAAGGTCCGGTCTTGCAGGTCGGCTTCGGTGCGCCGATCACTCCGCAGTCCCCAGTCGGCTACCGCTTGACCGAAGGCGAGATCGCGGGCGATGTGGAGTTCTTGCTCGGAGGACTTTCGGAACGGCTGCCACCTCGCATCTGCTCGGCTCGGATTCTTCGCAATGCTGCCGTGCTTACTATTCCGGCGGCCGTACTTGCCGGGATCGCCCAAACGGAGGCCGATTTCCGTCGTCGGATCATACGGCAGGCGGCCCAACGGCTGACCGAAATCGCATCCGTTCATGCAGAGCGTAGAGCCATGCATCCCGAGGTGCGCTTCGCTACCGGCCTTCTGTCCCAGCTCGATGATTTTGGACATATTGCTGGCAATAAAGGCATATTTGACCATCAACTGAAGCAGCAGGATCTTGCCGATAATCTCGGCATTTCGCGTCGGCTGCTGTCACTACGTTTCTCCGACTGGTCGGCTCGCGGACTGCTGGAGACCGTGCCGATTACGCTGCCAGATGTCGCGCGCGTTGAGCGGATCGCAGGTCTCAGCCCTCCCAATGTCGCCCAGAACCTGCGTGCGGTGATCGAAAATATTGAGGACCAGACCGCCCGGGGCCTGCTGGCCAAGGCAAGCCAGACCGCCGCGGACGTTCTCAGCGTCTTCTCGGATAACCCGGTAGTCGCTTACCAACTCGCGCTAATAAGTGTGAGGCTCGGTGCAAACAAGCAGGCAAAGGATATCCTCGCAGCGCCGATGTTCGCGTGGACGTGCTCCATGGGTGATCTCAAAGACCGATTGCGGACCGCTTGGAAGCAATCACTCTCGCTGCGAAATGGTGACTTCCCGGGTTACGACGAGGTCGCCGAACAGGCGTTGGACACCCTCCTCGCGGCGCGGCTGCCTATGCTTGCTATTGACATTGGCGGTTTGCATGCTCGGTTGAGTAAGGAGATGATAGTTGCTCACCAGCCCGGATCGCCGCAGCTGCGTCATCAGGCATTGGAGGCGGCGCGCCTTTACCGTGAGGTCCATGAGGCGAGCCCCAATCACTATTGCGCCGTCAATGCTGCGACTTTGTCCATGCTCGGCGGCGAGGAGGATGAGGGGCGGGCCTTAGCGCTCGCTGCGAGCCGGCTTGTCGCGCGTGAGCCAAGAAAATACTGGGCATTAGCGTCGCTGGGCGAAGCAAGTCTGGTGCTCGGCGAGCGACAGTTGGCGATCGGCCACTTCATCGCTGCTGCCGCCGCCGTTGACGCTGATCTTGCCAAGACGACTTCAACGCGTCACCAGCTCGCCCTGATTTCCGCTGCTGGTGGGCCAGACACGTCGGCCGAACTCGCCACCCTCAATATTGGAGATCCAGTCTTTTTTAGCGGCCATGTCATGAAGTCAAGCGATGGCACGCCGGAGGAGTTGACAGAAGCGGAGCGTCTTCTGGCAATCGAAATGAGCGGATGGCTCGAGGGCCGCAAGATTCCGGCCGTGTATATGTCGCTTGCGTGCGGCGCAGACATTATTTTTGCCGAATTGGTATTAGAAGCCGGCATTCCGCTCAATGTCACATTGCCCTTCACCGTCGGCCGCTTCTGTGACCTGTCGGTGGCAATCGGCAACGGCGATGACATTGCGACGGACTGGGTCGCGCGATATTTTGCCTGCCTCGATCAGGCCGCTACCGTGACCGAACTGTGGAGGCACGAGGTAAGGAAAGCTGAGGTCGATTACCACTATCTCAACACCAACAGACATCTAGCCGGTGAAACGATTTTCGCGGCAGCCGCTTTGATGACCCGACCGCGTATGCTCGCTGTTATCCATCCGCAAGCCGCCGCGAGCAAGGCTGGCGCCAAGAACACCTTGGCCGAGTTCGTGGCGCGAGGCTTCAACGCAGATGTCATAGATGCGCAGTTGCGCCGCAAGGACTCGCCCACGGACCCGCGCGGCGCTGACCCTTTCGCGCCGATAGTTTTTGCCTTCGCGCGCTCGCAACAGGACAATGCCGAGATTCGGCGGCTGCTTGACGAGACAGGCTTTGGCATCCGGGCGCTGAAAGATCGCCGGATCGCCGGACATTATATGCCGTCCGGATTTGAGGAGGCGCATTTCACAGCGTCGCGCTTGGCAACGTTGGCCGCCACGGCAGGGTCTTCGGCGCGAATCATCTGCGATTTTGGCCCAATCTGCGGCAAGGACGGGGCGCCGAGCCTCGACGACATACTAAAGCTTGACGCCGCCGCCGACCTAACCGCCGTCGCCATCGGCAACGTCTTTGCCACTAGTGCATTCGTGATGCGCGAAGTGGCGAGGGGTGGGGATCCCGGCCGCTATTCGGTGGTCAATGTTTCGGTCGAGCCGAACGAAGACGGTCAGGAACGGGTGCTGCGCGGCGCTAGACAGACCTACAAGGTTCGGGAATCATGACGGCGACTCGGCAGTCAACGGTTATATTTTGGATACGCCTATATTCGGGCTGGTCAGATTGGGGCTAACGTCGGTTCGAGCAATCGCATGCTGGAATTGTTGTCGGCCGCCAGGTAAGAAGCGGGCATCGAGCGTCGCCGCCGAAGAGGATTTAAGGCGCACTGCAAAATTGAATTCTTTGAGGCACGACTGCAGCTAGCGCCGAGTAAAGCACTCGCAGCGGCTGGGCCAGGCGGAATGCACCCAGCGCTCTCCCGCGGCAATTCCGCTGGTTGGATCGATGTCGGCAAAGATGATGTCTCATTCCTCCGTGATCAAAATAGCACGGCCGAGCGCCATGCTATCGCGCGCTTCGCTGGTGGAATAGGCCTCTACGCAATTCCGAAAAGTATTCTGTGCCGCACACACGTATAGCCTGGCCATTTGGTAGCTCTACCTCGAGGCGCATGCCGTCGCGACCGCTCTCTAGATCGATTAGCTGCCACGCGTCGCGTAGCCGCGCCAGCATGCCGGCGATATCGACCGCGTCGATCAGTACGCCGAACAGGCGCTTGTTGGCTTGTTGAGCTTGTGAGCGAGCGCCAGTTTCTCATGGCACCATTGCGACGCCGGCCACGCCTTACTGATCAGCAAGATGGACGGCCTCTCAGCGGTTTGCCGCATCGTTTAGGGCCTTCTGCCACCGTTCGCCCGGGGCAATTCCGCTTGTCGCATCGATGTCGAGAAAAGAGCCGGGATTGAACAAATTTGTTCGGCTCAGGGGCGGTGTGATTATGCCGCCTATCCGGTACGCCGCAGCACGGTGCGGATCAACGCTACGATGAATGCGAGTGATCCTTGTGTAATCCTCGTACCAGAAAACCGCCGCCGGCTGACCGGCGGCGGTTGGAGCGGCAAGGTATATCTGATCAGTTCGTCCGTTGAATTCCAAATGGACTTAGGAACGAACGTTTCCGGTCAGATCGCGTAGTACCCGGATTCGCTGACGACGACGTCGGTAATCTCGCAGAGGTTCTGATCCCAGGCGATTGTTTGTGAACCGTCGGCGAACTCCATCAGTACATCAAATCGACAGTAGCCCTCCGGCCGGCGCGGATCGACTGTCATCTCGTAGCCAACGCCGATGGAGTATGATCCCAGAAGGTTGCGGCCCCAGCCGGTCCTGTCGATGTTCGAGATGTAAACACCGACTATCTCGCTAGAGCCGACGTTGCCGATGTCGACCCAGCGTTCGAAGGCCGAAGCAGTGCCGGCGGAAAACAGGCTCGCCGCGACGACAATGGCCGAGGCAGTGCGGGTAAATGCGGTCTTTGCGAAGCTGGTGATCATTTTTCAGTTCCTCACTTTTGCTACCAGCCGCGGCGCCATTGCCGTCAGCTTGTGAGGGAACATGCGTCCGAGCCGCCTCGGACGTTGCGCAGCATTGCGCAAAGCGCCGCTTGTCTGCAGAAGCGCGCTTCTCGGTCTGTTTCGTGCCGGACGAGAACCGGGTCGGCAGTGCGAGCGTTCTTTCCAATTCCGCGTCTGATGGAGAGCCCTGGAGGTTCGCTGGGGGCGAGTTTTCTTAGGTAGCAACTCGTACGATTACTTTAAACCCCGCGAATGATAGTCTATAGTGTTCTTCTAGGGTAGCGCGGATGGCGAGCTCAAAGGAGGATCGAGTGCAAGCGGCGGTGGGTGGCGCACCCGAGATTGTCAGTCTCACGCAGATGATTCGCGTTAAACGACTATTGGCTATCGCACCGAACTTAATTAAAATACTTTGTGCGTTATTTCTTGGGTTGCTTGTCGCGACAATAGTGTTTGGAATGTTATTGAGGATTGTTGTAATTATCGCTTTCTTAGTTTATGCTGGAGATGGTCAGTTCGTTCTAGTCGCTATTCCTGTTTTTTTCGTTACATTTAGTCTCTTTATGTTAGCTGCGGCCTTGCCGTTTTGGCTCTTGTCCCAGGTTAGTAAGGACTCCGTTTTCGCGCTATGTACATCAACGGTTATCTCTGCAACACTTGTTTACTTCTTTATCGAATATCGACATCAATTAGATCAAGAAGATGTTTTGTTTGTAGACATAGCGCTATGCGTATTAGGCGCAACGATGGCGACGTTTGTGATCCATATGATTTATCTCGTTTATGTTAGACACTCAACATTTGGATTGTCTGTAACCTCGTCGCGAACTCTGTTGCATCTCAACTATTTACCTCTTTTTCTCCCAAAAAGTATCGGATTATTTGTGAAGGCGATATTCGTGTTCCAATGGAGAATGGCAAGGCTGGCAATTGTTGGCTCGGTAATCTGGCTGCCAATCGCGGTCATATCGGTAGTGGCATCCCCGGTAGCCATGCTCATCATGCTTTTTCTGTTCATCTGGAAGAGGAGAGCGGTGTCAACTGCCTTCCTGTCCAGCTTCAGGGAATTGAAGGCCAAGCTGCAGCGAAACGCCACCGAGCTTCTGCGGATAGACAGCCGAGCTCCAATCCTCTTTCTAAGGTCGTTTCACGATGATCAACTAACCACCGGCAATTCCGCCGGTAAGGTTCTGTCCGTCATTCTAGGATTGGACGTCGATACCTTGCGATTGGAAGAGTGCATTGTGGATATGGCCGGCAGATTAGGCCCGGTGATTGCATTGAGCCCGCCTGGATCTTCTATTTCGCCGATGCTCGGCGCCGCTAAGGAAAGAGCAACAGGTGACTGGAAGGAACTCGTTCAGAAATATCTGGACCAGTCGCAACTGATTGTTTTGATCTACGGCACCAGCGCGGGCCTAAAGTGGGAGATTGAGGAGATTCATCGGCGGGGTTACGCGCATAAGCTTGTCCTCGTCTCCGCATTAAAACCGGATGTCGATTCGGCGCAAGTCATCGCTACGTTTCCGGGTAACAGCGGCGCTAAGGTGAACCTCGGCCCTGGCGAGAGAGTGCTGGCGATTGCCGGCCATAAGGCATCGGGCGTCGCACATGCGGTCACATCGAGCTTCGAGGACGCGATGTCCTACACCTTGGCGATTCGATATTGTATGAACATCAACAATGCCGCGCGCCCCGTGTGACGGTTGACTTCCTGGCTGCGGCGCGGAACAGATCCTGTTCTCCTGTCTCGCGCCGCTCGCGTGGTTTGCCCATCGCCCGGCTCCGATTCACTGCGATGAAAGCAGTGATGGAGTGGACGCCCCCACCCGACGGCATCGCAATACGCCAAATTGGTGATGTCGGAATCATCCAGCAAGGAGAGAAGCGAAGATGAACGAGACGCTGGCTGCGGCCATTTCCGAGGTCGAGACAGTGAAGGGCAGGGGTGACCTGCTGCTTGCTTACGATCTGGCTTGCGAACATCTGAAAACCTGGCCCGACTGCGAGCAGCTGAAGCACGCGGGACTGTTGGCCCTTGCCCGTGCGGGCGCCACCGCGCATGCCAGACGGCTGTTCGCCGATTGGAATCTCGGGGCCTCGTCCAATCCTCATATCCTGGCACTTGAGGCGCGCCTGGCAAAGGACTTTGCGCTGAAGATGCAAGGCGATGGGCGGCGTGCAGGCCTGCTGCAGGCGGCGTCCATCTATCAGCGAATCCATGAGCGCGCGCCGGATTCCTATCTGGCGATCAACATGGCCAGCCTGGCCTTCCTTGCCGGCGAGCATGCACAAGCAGCAAATCTGGCGCATAGCATCATCGCCGAATCCGGCGGCGCGGGGGCCGCCGACTACTGGGCTCTGGCAAGCCGCGCCGAGGCCAATCTGCTTCTCGGTAGGAAAGAGGAAGCCCGCGTCGCGCTTGTCGAGGCGATGCAGAGACCGTCGAATGCGGGCGATCGCTCCTCGACCCGCCGCCAGCTGAAACTAATCATGGCTCATGCCGGAGCCAGCGACAACGAGATTGCGGCATTTCTGACGCCACTCGAACCGCCTGTGACAGTGCATTTTCTGAGCAACGGTTTGCCTGGTACAGGATGGACCTTCAGCCAGCTCAGCGAAACGGAAATGTGCCGCCGGATTAGGCAAGCCGTAGCGGGCCTGCGGCCCGGCGCGGCCTTCGGATCGGTCGGGACGGCTGCCGAAATCGTGTTTGCCGAGGAAATCCTGTCGTTCGGGGCCCAGCTGGAGCTGGCGATTCCGATAAGGCAATCGCTGCTGAAAAAGGTCATCCAGGCTAATGCAGGCGATCCGTGGGCAACACGGTTCGAAGCTTGCTGCAGTAAAGCACACCGTGTCGTTCTGCCTTCGGACGATCCCGATGCCACCGATACCACCCAGGCGGACTATGCCGTGCGCTTCGGGATGGGATTGGCGCTCCTTCGGGCCCAGCACATCGACGGGGTGGCTGTGCAAGTAACCTTGGCTGACGCCGTGCGGGACCACTCATCGAGCCACGCTGCCGTCTGGACAAGCCGTGGTCGCGAGCGCATGAAGGTGCAGCTGGACGATCTCGTCAAGCCCCAGGAATCGGCGCCCACACTCGATGAGCGGCTGACGCACGCGCTGATTTTCGGTGACGTGCTTGGATTTTCATCACTGGAGGAGCGGCTACTGCCGGTCTTCTGGGACAAGGTCATGCGCGTGATAGGCGACGTGGCTGACGAACACCGAAACAATGTGGAGTTGCGAAACACATGGGGTGATGCGGTACACATGGTGCTGACCGATGTACGCACCGCCGCCCGAATTAGCCTGGCGGTGCAGGAGCGGCTGACGGCCGTCGATGGCAGGTTGTTCGAGCGCGAAACGCCCCCCTCCATGCGCATCGGTGCCCACTACGGTCCGGTCTTTGCCGGATGGGACCCGGTCCTACATCATAGCACTTTCTATGGCCGGGCGCTGAGCAAGGCAGCGCGCATCGAACCGATCGCTCCGCCGGGCCGCGTCTATGTCACAGAAGCCTTCGCGGCGATTCTGCTTCTGGAAACAGGACAGGAATTCACATGCACCTATGTCGGCGTTGTCCCGCTGGCGAAGGACTTCGGTTTTTTCCGGATGTACGACCTTGTGGGGTCGTGATCTACGATGACGCTGCGTTTGCGGCGAAGGCTTTCAGGATTGCTTTGACGTCGAAAGGCGAGAGCCCGGAATGCGCGCCCAGCAGCAGCGCAATCAGACCCGCGATAATAGGCGTCGCGAAGCTGGTGCCGCTCTGGGTCGCATAGCCACCGCCAGCGACCGCCACGGGCACATCGACTCCATGGCCCATAAACTCGATGATGTCGCGCCTGAATCGCCAAATGTCCTCGCGTCCGCGGCCTGCGTTGCCCACGCCGATGCATGCGACGATCGAAGCCGGATAGCCTTCATCCTCGAGCGGCCGGTTGCGGGTGGCCGCGACGATGATCTTTCCGCGGCGATAAGCCTTTTCGGTCAATGGGATCAAGCGCGGCAGATAGGACTCGCCGACTGCAACGCTCATATTCATTATCTGTGCGTCGGTTGAGTTGGCGAAGTCGATACCACCGAGAAAGGCGTCGGGCGAGCCGGGTTTGTTTCCACCAAGAACACGCACATCTATCAGCGTGGCGTTGGGGGCGATGCGGGCAATGATGCTGGCGACGGCTGTGCCGTGACCATATGTGTCGTTGTTGGCTGTGGGATCTGACGGCGTGATCGCGACGGAGCCTTTCTCGTCGGCGCTGCAGATAACCGCGCTCTCGACGCGGTTCCTGAGATCGGTATGCGAAGCGTCTATGCCGCTATCGAGGACCGCGACCCTAACGGGTTGCAGCGCTCCGGCAGCAAGCGACGAGATCGGAACCCGCAGCGCGCGAGCAATGACCGCGTCGAGTTCAGTCATCGGTTCGTGCGCGCAAGGACATGGCCTCAATGGCCTTGAGCACGCGCGCAACTTCCCGCACGACCGTTCGGTCCCGCTGCAGCAGCCGGGCAACACGCTGCAGGATTTCTTGCTCGAGCGGCTCGCCGGCGAACGAGGCAGGCTGCACATCGTCCATCGCGCTGCCATGCGACAGGGATCGCAGCACCAGCGACTGGTTGAGCATGAGAGCAGCGATGGTGGCCAGACACGCGTAGAGCTCCGCGTCATCCATGGTAAATCGCTTGCCGTCCTTGTTGGAAATGGCCGTGATGACGCCGATCAGCCGCTCTCCGATCATCATTGGTGCTGCGATCACTGCCTTTACCCCATCGAGCGCCTGGGTATGGTCGGGATCCTTGAAGCGCGGCGCGCCGAGCTGGACCTCGCCGGTTTCTGCCGCCAGACCCATCAAGCTCTCGCCGATGGGTACGCGCCGGCCGATCAACGCCGCCTCGGATTCGGCATTTCCGTAGGTCATCACAAAGGTCAGGTCGTTGCGCTCAGGATCGAACACGAGCAACGAGCCTTCATCAGCGCCCACAGCCCTGACGCCAGTCTCCACCGTCAGGCGCAACACCTGGTCTTCGCTCGTCCGGGGCTGGATGCCCAGATAACGCCGGACGAGGTCAGCCTGAAATTGAGAGCTATCTACCATTCTTGCCTCCCTGCTGGGCGTACTCGGCCGGTCCCCCACCGGCGCGAGGTGTCTTCCTGTCTTCTCGGGGTGGTTGCTGCCCTGGTGTCGGCGGCTGTATGTCAGCAAAGGCAGGACGCACCGGCACCGATCCTTGAACCTCGAAGTCCGTGGCATTGCCATAGGTGCGCCGCGCCTCCCAAAGCGACTTAAACAACGACGGCCGCTGCAGCAACCCGTCGGGAGTGCCAACGTCGGTGAACTTGCCGCCCTCAATACAACAGACTTCATCGGCCACAGCTTTGATCAGATCCATATCATGGTCGATAATGAGGATGGTGCGGCCTGGCCGGCTGCGGAATTCGGCAAGGATCCTGGTGACGCTCATCGCGTCGATGCCTGTCGAGGGCTCATCGAGGAGAAGTATCTGGGCGTCCGACAAAAGCGTACGGGCGATAGCGAGCCGCCGGCGCTCGCCCCCGGCAAGTCCTGCCTTCCCGGCTTGGCGCGGCACCGGCGTTCCGAGAGGGTCGTCGGGCGAAATCGTAACGAGCGCATTCCAGACATCCGCAGCACGGCACGCCGCCTCCATTTGCGCATCGTTTGCATCTGCCGCTCCGAGGCGGAGGTTCTCACGGACGTTCGCCTCGATGAACAGCGGAAATTGCGAGACCGTCGCGCTGATCCTCCGCAACGCCTCGAGCTTGATCTCCCGAACATCCGTCCCGCCGATTGTGACGCTCCCGCCAGTAGGATCGAATAGCCGCACGATCAGCCGCATGATCGTGGTCTTGCCCGAGCCGGAGCGTCCGACGAGAGCGGTCACTTTGCCGGGCACGAAGGTTTTGCGAAGGTCGTCGAGTATGGTGCGGTCGGATCCGTCCGGCCTGAACGACAGCCGATCGAGTGTGACCTCGAACGACCCGAGTTCGGAGGCGGTCTTTACGCCGAGGTCGGGGACGTCGGCCGGCTCGTCGAGCACTTGTCCGACGCGCTCTATGTTCGGCCAGGCTGTGTTCAGGCCAGCATAGAAACTCACCAGGGCCTGGATAGGCTCGACAACACGCGGCACGAACAGGTAGATGCCGACAACAGCCTGCACCGCGTCGCCGCCGACGACGAAGACGGCCCAGAGGATGAGGCCAATCTGCAGCACTGTCGGTACTGCAGCTTGAAACTGGCTCGAGAGTTCGTTCTGAACCTGCGCTTGGACCTGGGCCTGTCCAAGGGCTTTGAGCCGTGCTGCGAAAGCAGCGGAACGTTGATTTCCGGCGTTCATCAACTGCACCTCCTGAGGCGCAGTGAGCGAGTCGATCAACACATTGCCCAAAGCGCCCTGCCGGTCGCGGACACTGCTGTAGGCGAGGCGAAGCCTGCTCGAAAGCCAGACGCCGCCGGCCGGTAAGACCAGAAGCAGGACCGCGAGCAGCGCGTAGATGACGTCCGGCGAGCCGAGATCGGAGATATTGTAGAACAGAAACGTGATCGCCGACAGCAGCGAAACGCCGCGTGTGAACGGAAACGCCAAGACGTCGCGCAGCACACCCTGTGCGCCTGCCGCGTATTGCATGACGACCGCTGTATTCTCGCCCACGTCGTGGTTGCCGTGATAGCTATATCCTAACTGGAGCAATTTGTCGTGCAGCTTCAGTTGCATGCGCTGCAGCATCATGGTGTTGAACCAAGCTGTGCCAACGCGGTTTGCGAAGCCTGTGACGATTAGCAGGATGGCTGTCGCGGCGAACAAGATCGCTGTCGACGCGGCATCGCGGGGTAAGATGAACCCGACAAAATCAAATGTTCCCACTGTTTCGGCGGAGCCGCTGCTCGCCTGACGGATAAAGTTGGCGATCAGCTGGGCGTTGTACAGTGTGAGAAGGGAGGTGAAGATCGACAAAGCCGTGATGAGAACGAACGCACCTCCGATGCCTTTGATGGACAGCCGTGCCCACTTCAGCAAGCGCTGCAGCGAAAACGGTGCCTGGGCGGTCGCCATAACGTTCATAACCGACACCCAACCTCCCGCCCGGTTCGCAAGAAACCCCAATCAACGCGCGTAGAACTCCACAAGGGCGGCGCTCGATCCCGACTTGTGCGCGCCTCAGTTGCAGCGCGCATTGTGGTGATGGCTATGCTGATATAACACGGAGCACATGGTGCGCAGCGCGCGGACTCGCGAGGCCCGGCCTTGTGCGTCCAGTGCATCAGTCCAGGGCTGCACAAATTGCCCGCACCGTCAATTGAGTTCGCTGCCGCCCAATCCGTCGAGGAGATCAAGACCTTCACTGAATTCGGCGTCCACCTGCGCAGGAGGTCATAGAGCACCGCAATCGAAACTTTGCGCAACGCGAAGCAGGCGCGCATGATATTCGGCCAACGCTTCGGTAGCATGGTGGCGAGACGATTGAGCAATGTCCCGGTCAATTCTAGGTCTGCCAAGGCTTATAGTATGGACGCGCGCCATGGTGCGATGTCGTGCATCGCCGCGTCGACATCGCGCAACGAGCCGGACCGCGCATCAGCGTCATGTCAGGGTGGGCATGCTTGTCTTTTATCCTGGGCCGGGCGCCCTGACGCTCGAAGACGTCCGGCTGGGTGGTCACGGCGAGTGAGCCGGATGGCGCCAGATTTGCTGGGTAAGCATCTCCGGGCGCCTTCGGGATCACACTTCGCAGTATGCCCCGCAGTTCCAGCAATAGAACCCGACGTAAACGTGGGTGTCGCCGATGACGTAATTTATCGCCGAGCAATGCCAGCAAGAGGCATTGATCCCGATCGCGTGTTGTGCCTCTGCTCCGCCGGTCTGCCTGGGTTTTTGCCCCTTGACGGTCTTCTGCTTGTCGACCTTGGAATCGTCGCCCTTCTTGCCGACTTTTACTGTGATCTCAGCCATTTTCGTCCTCCCTTAAAAGGGCTCCCGCAAAGGAGACCGTTGCATTTCCCCATTATGATTTCAGGCAAACCAACTTGCGTCGCGAGCAAAAGTTGATTTACTCGGCATATTTCGATCCTTTCTCATCGAGATCGAAAAGGCAAGTCTTCTTGTGATGTTGACGCCTGTCCTAATCTGTGCAGCACCGTGCGTTGGAGGCGCCACCTATTGACGCCAACTTCTAATTCATTGATATGTGTGTATTCTTAATCAATTGGGCGGGGGCATGTCTGAAATGACGTTTCATCGCGGCAAGGAAACTACATCAACCAGTGAGATGATTTCTGCGCAGATCGAACTTCCGGGATGGCTTTTTGTGCTATCGTTAGCGGCATTGAACTTGGCTGCCGCGCCGCGGACCGCAGTGGCGGCGGAGCCCGTTCCCGGCATCGTTTTGCCGCAGTCGACGATCAAATCGCCAATCGCGCAGGTGCCGAACGCGAAAAACAATACGGGTACTCGTGTCATCGGCGGTACCGAAGCCAAGCCTGGAGCTTGGCCGTTCCAAGTGGCCTTGCTGGCAAGCGAGATGCTCGACAGCAGGGCGGCATCCCAACTCAACGCGCAATTCTGCGGCGGTACGCTGATCGCCGAACAATGGGTGCTGACGGCGGCACACTGCCTATTGAAGGATGATGTACCCGTCGCTCCCGGGGAGGTTACGATACTAGTCGGGGCCACAAAGCTCGTCGAGGGAACCCGGTATGCAGTCGCCGAGATCGTTCCAAACCCTGATTACAACGCCGTCAATATGAGAAACGACATCGGGTTGATCAAATTGGAAACGGAGGCCGAGGGTGCCAGGACCGCCAAGATCGGAAACCCGGCGGATTTCGCGCAGGCGACGGTGATTGGCTGGGGCCAGATGGAGAACGGCAGCTTCCCGGAAACGCTGATGGAGGCGACGATCGACGTTAAGCCGAATGCCACATGCAACGATGGTATCAAAGCGGTCCGGAAACAGGATGTCGGCAGGATCCTGATTAACTTTGCGGGCAACATGGGCTTTTCCGAAGCTGCGGTGGCACAGGCTTCCGAGGCAATCTACGCCGGCATGGCTGACCCGCTCGACGAGGGTATGGTTTGCGCGGGGAAGGCGGATGGCCAGCGCGACGCCTGTTATGGCGACAGCGGCGGGCCGCTTGTCGGGGGGACCGGAGAAGCCGCGACGCAAGTGGGCGTTGTCAGCTGGGGCGCCGGGCCCATGGACGCCGCTACTGCGTGCGGCCATAAAAACGTCTACGGCGTCTACACGAACGTGGCGAAATATTCGGAATGGATTTCAAGCACTATCGGTTCGCAGTAAGGCTCGGAGGCTGATTCAGAACTCTTCGTTGAACATTGCTTGGCCAAGCGTGGCTAACCTCGTTTCAATTGGAAGCTTGAGGCTTTATGTTGCAAACGACTCGGAGGCCGACGGTCGGCAAGCTGTAGGCGCCAGCGGCCGATCCCACATTACGTGGCGAGAGCGTCCGCGGCATCTCTCCGATAGCGCCCATGCGCAGCGATGAAACGCGAGTCGCGAACGATCCGCCCATAACAGTAGCAGGCTTCTGGCATTTTTTCTCATTAAGAGAGTCTTTGATTTCGCATTGATCGGTCGCAGCAGTGGCCCATTCCCACAAGCTGCCGGTCATGTCATGCAGGCCGGAGGCGTTGGCCGGCAAGGAGCCGGCCGGGCTCGGGCCAGAGCCGTCCAGGCCGTCGCCGCATCCCCAGCATACAACCCTGCTGACGAGGATCTCGCTGCCCTGAGTTGTCCGAGGGCCCTTCTCAGCAGCGCTCCACTCCGAACTGCTAGGCAGCCGATATTCGCCTGTGCAGCCTGTACTGCCTCGCTCCTTGTTGAGCCACTGAATGTATTCGGCCGCATCCTGCCACGTAATCCCGCCGACCGGCATATTGCCCCGGCGGCCGCTGGTGTCCTCAATATAACGACCGCACGCTGCTTCCCGATAACATGCATCCCATTGGGCATAGGTGAGTTCCGTCTTGGCGAATGCGACCCGCCTCCCCTTGACCGCTGGAACTTCAACCATGACCGGGCAGTCCGCACACTCGGCAAAAGTCCCCGGCAGTAGCTTCTCCAATTCTGCGTTGCGCCTGGCGGTGATCATCTCCTCCTCGCTGATGGTGATCGCCTGACCCGCCTCATGCGGTCCACGAGGCGAGAGAAAAACGTAGTCGCCAAGCAGCGCAAAATTGACAGTTTTGCCTTCTTCCTTCGGGACGACGGCAAACATTGTGTCATTCGGCACGCCGTTGCGGAGCGTCTTTTTCGCGACTTGTTCCTTGATGAAGACCGCCAGTTCAAACCCGAGGATTAGGCCATCCCCATCCCTGTCGGCTTCGCCATTCAAACCCGTGATGAAAGCCTCGGAGAAAGGATTGTTTATATCTGGCACCGTCTGCTCGTCGCTGCCCGCGGTCAGGATCAACCGGGCGTCGTGGGCAAGCAGTTCCGATACCCACGACCGGCCTTCATCCGTCAACGCCTGTACCGGCTTCTTCTTGACGATCTCTGACGCTGTGTCACCTCGCGTGATCAGCGGGATCATGGCGCCAGAAAAGCAAGCGTTGAAGAAAAGATAAACATGTTTGGAGGCGACCTCGCGCAATGCGGCGCTCAGGTCGTTGACTGAATAGGCGGTGTCTGCGATGTCACGCGGTAGCGGCTTCGTATCGCTCGCCATCAGGTAGCCATAACCCTTCGGGTCGTCCTTGCCGGCCGCAAAGCCGTGCGTGGCGATATATATCACAAGTCGGTTCTCGGGCGACCGACCATAGGTGCGGATAAATTCAACCACCTGCCGTCGCAGTTCCTCGTGCGTCATGCGGCCGCTCTGGGGTTGCGGGGGCACGAAGAAACCGTGCATTTGCAATGTCGCGGCGACCTGGCGGACCTCGCTTTCCACGCCCGGAAGCTGCCTCATATTGTCGAAATGTGAGATGCCGATGACCAACGCAAAGCTGCGAGTCGGACCAAGTTGCCTCTCGATCGCCGCGGCAATCTTTTCCTGCTCGGCCGTCTTGGCAAGCGCCAGCGCACTCGGGCGGGCGGGCTGGAGCAACATAGCCGACGCGAGCACGAGCATGGACAACTTAAGCCAAAGGCTCTTCATGTTCTCCTCCTATTCTTCAATGGGCGCTTCCGACACCAAGGCGCTGGCATAGTCCGCCGCGGACCCATCCACGATGTGGGTGATACGGTAGGCCTGCGATAGGAGCTTCCCTATCCGCACCGCTTGCGTCTCATCCCGCAGCGCCAGCATACGCCGCGCCCGCGCATCGACAACGAGGTGCAGTTCGACTCCCGCAGCACGGCATTGCTCGGCTGCGTTCAGCATCTCTGGTCCCGGTAGCGGGCAAACCGCGACCGAGAATTCGAGACTGGCCGACCCTGCGGCATCTTTTGCCACGCTATGGGTCGAGCAGCGATCGCTCAACTCGGCAAGCGTTATTATCCGTTCACGTTGAACGCCCTGTTCGGCCAGATGCAACAGCGCGGGGATTTGGCGAATTTGATCTCGATCCTTCTCCCGGGCGCTTTCGTCGAGATCGCAATAGGGCTTCATGTCGGGGTGTAGGCCCTTCTCGTCGTCCCGAACGGGACCGTAACGTATCCCGTCGACATTCTTGGCCGCTATCCAACGCGCATGCTCGATCGCCGCCAATTTCTCAACGGCGGCGGCAGGAAGCTCGATGGGGATGTTGGTACGTGGTACGCTAGCCCGGTAGCCAATGCGCACCAGCTTGTAATCCATATGGTCTGCGGCGTTGCGATTGTCTTCCTGCATCGATTCAGGGATAAGATGCCATCGGCGTTCGCCCGTAAGCATGCCGAAGTCCGCGCCTTTCAAACTCTTTTGCTTGTCGTAGTAGGCGTCGTGGTTGATACGAGCGCGGCGGTCGGCGGTGACGACGCCGTTTACTGCCTCTTTGAGATCGGGAGCATCCGCGCCGCGCAGCATCCCCGAACCGCCGATTCTCTCGACCGCCTGGCCGTAAACGACGATAGGCGGCACGGGCACTCGAAGCTCCAGAAGGACGCGCTCCCACCGGCGCGCTAACGCCATAGCCTCTTCTGGCGTTTGTCCGCCGCAATGAATAGCCGCCGGGGACACGGCGGCACCCGCTATCGCTGCCATTTCGCGCTCCACAGCGCGTATATCGTCGACGTCTACGGTGGCCGACACCACGGAGGCGGCCGAATCGGCTGCCTTGATCCTGTCCATAGCGCCGGCGGAGAAGCCGTGCCCTCCTACTGTCAGGATCGATATGCGCGGCAACGCCTCCTCGAGACGATATGCCTGGCGGGCGATGCGGAAAGCGATCTGCTGCACAAGTGGCCCGGATCCGCAGACGACGGCGTGGTAACCGGCTGATCCATGAACGACAAACCGGCCGGGCATCGCCTGCTGCAGGCCGCGCCTGACCTGCATCAGAGACAGCGAGAGAATCGAAATATCGACGCCGAGTTCTTCGGCCAATTCGCGCAGCGGCTGTCCTCTCAGCGATCTCACCAGGGGTTGTTCGATCCGGATCAAAAGGCGCGCCGCCGGAAATCTCGGCTTGTGGCTGTCGAGAATGTTGTCAGCGACCGCAATGTTGTCGAGATCGCTGTCGGAAACCGCGGCAATCAGGCGCGAGCGGGCTGCGCCGATCGTCTCAAGCAGACAGGCAAGGCGCGGCCGGTGTCCCAGCGCCAGCGTCTCGGTGAGCGGAAAGGCATTCTCGAGTTGACGCTTGTCAAGCCGCCCGGGGGCCAAAAAAGCGATGACCCCTTTTTTGCGTTCGCTTCTGGCGAAGGCGTCCAGATCCCCAATCTTGCCGATAAGAACGGCATGCCCGCCCCAGCGTCGAAAGCGCCACCTGCGCGCCCATCTGCCAGCTGTCTCCCAGAGAGCTGCCAGGGCGAGCACCGTGAGGGCGACCGGCATGGCCAATCTCGCCGTCGAAAGCATTTCGATCCCCAGCCGGTCGTCCAGGAAACAGCCCTGCCGCTGGTCATCGAAGACTAGCTGCAGCGAAGTCGACCAGCGGCTCAGCCATGTCCACAACTCGTCGCCCGGCAACGGCTTGGGCGAACACAGGCTCTGGCCCGCCAGTCCGACAAGCAGGCCGGCGCCGATAACCGCAATGGCGGTACCGAGATAGAGGAGATGCCGACATGTCGGAAACATATCAGATACGCTCCTCTTGCCCGCCATGCGACACAACAGGTGTCATTCGCGTACAGGTCGACAGACGTGATGGGCCGGCGATCGTGATCAACGTCGCAAGGCGTTCCGCGCGGCGGCCACATCCACCGCGATTAGTGTCGTTGCAGAAAGCCTGAAGCATCAAAGAAAACCAAGCCCGACGATCAATCTTGTCGCCAAAAGCGGCGAAACTCAGCCCGCTTGCGCGAGGCGCCCTCATATCCGCACTGAATCCTAGTCAGGGCTGCCCGAGTGATTGTCCTGCTTGCGAGCCTTCCAGTTTGGCAATCTTTTCGAGGGTTGCTGCCAAATTTTTCTGCCTCTCCAGATTGTCCGAGTCCTTGCTCAACAGCCATTCACGGATTTCGAGTTCTTTCTTGTACTGGCCCAACGCGCCGGCAACGTCCGCCGATTTTTCGAAGGCCTTGCCCAATCTGGAATAAGCGGGCGCGAGCCTTAGCCGCCAAATGACATTCGTCGGATCCTTTTCGGCCAGGGCTGAAAAGATGGCGATCGTCTCCGAATAATCTGCAACGGCTTTTTTGAAGTCGCCGGATTCCCATCGCTCCAGCAAAAGATCCGCCCTGCCTCGATGTGCGCTTGCGAGATTGGACAGAACCACATCGTTTGTCAGCGCTTGTGCGCGCAAGCCTTCATATATCGAAAGCGCTGTGACGTAGTTCGCCAGCGCGCCATCAAGATCCTGCGGGGTCTGCCATTGAAGGGTGTTTGCGATTTTGACCATCGTAGCGGCAACATAGGATTGCAGCGTTATGTTCGATACGTTTGCTTCAGCTGCTTTCTTCGCGATCTCGAGCGCCGCCCCGAATTGCGCCAAGGAGCCCGGATAGTCCTTCTGGATCTGCATTGCCTCGCCGAGTTTATTATGGATGAAGGCGAGGTCGAACACGCGATCCGCCCTCTCGGGCTCAGCGGCATACAGAACCTCTGCAATCGTCAGTGCCGCCGAATATTGTTCGACCGCGACTTTCATTTCATTCGGCGACGGGAGCGTTCGAAGCGAAAGGGTCGCATCCCCTATGCGAAAAGAGCTGGAATAATCGAGCCGCAACCAATCCATATTCTTCGGGTCTATTGCCGTGAGTTTCTGCGCCAGTTCCTTGGCTTTCAGCACCCTCTCGAGCGCCTCGGCGGTCTCGCCATAGATTTTCAAGGCATCGGAAAGCGAAAGCAGGACGTTTGCCTTGAGCGCCATTATAACGGGCACCATGTCAGGAAAGCGTCCAAGCGCTTCATCGATTGAGGCCAGACGTTCTTGCGCTGCAGCTACCGTGATCGTCCCCTGCCGCTGCCGTTCCAGCACCGAATCGATGTTGTCCCTGAGCGTATTTGACATGAATTCAAAGGTCTCTACTTCGTGTGCAATTTGATTTCGGCGGTAAATTAAACCGCCGCTTATCACCGCAAGGATCAGCAAAGCACCCATGACGCCCGCAGCGATCCGCGTTCTGCTGGCCATGCGCTGCGTTTGAATCTCAGCGAGCCGCTGCTGGTGCTGCTTGTCGAGCGCATCCCTGCTGTCGTGCAGCATCCGCTCGACGCGCGCGTGGCCGCCGCCATACCGCGAAGCCCAGGCTTCGGTACGCGGTCGTTCGTTCCACCATGTCCAATATCGCGTAACCTGATCCAGCGGCAGGAGCGGGGTTTCGGTGTCGTCACCGCTGGCGATCGCGCGGAGCGCCTGATATCTCTGTCCGTCCCGGTATTCGTCCCTCAGCCAGCCAATCCGCCGGTCGTCGGTTCGCTCGCCAGTGGCTCCCGGTTCCCCGCTGACGCGCTCCCAGTGCCGAAGCAGGGCTTCGTGCCCGACATCGATGCGTGTCCTGGGGTCCAGTGTTGGGGTCGCCGCCGGCGAGGGTGTGAGGAAGGAGCAGTCGTCCGCCCGAAACCGATCGACTATCGTGCGCAGCCCATCCTCATTGATAGCGGTTTCGGCCCCCAGCTGCTGCAGTGAAAGGACACGGCGCGTCGCCCTGCCATCCCGGTCGATGTCGGAAAGGGCGCGAAACACGCGCGCGACCAGAGGTTCAAGGCTGTTCAGATCCGTCGCCAGTATCTCTTCCGCGTGCTGGGACAGAGCCCCGGCCATCAGGCCGATTTCGTCATATTCCCTGCGCGAGATATGACGGGTGGTCTGTCGTGTATCGCCCGCGGCCGCCGTCGCCGTCTCTGTCGGGCGGGCACGCTCCCACAGCCGCAGCAGACAGTGCTGCAGAACCGGCAACTGGTCCTGCTCGACGCCGCTATCGTTCAGCAGCTGCTCCACCAGCGACGAGTCGATGGTCGCTTCAGCCAAGGCGATCGGTCCCTTTATTACCTCTTCCCGCTGGTCGCGAGTCAGTGAGGGAACCAGGAACTGCGTGGCGCTAACGGCCTCCGGCAAACCCTGGAAGCGCGCACAGTCGCCGATGAAATCCGACCGCATGGTCAGCAGCACGCGAACCAGCGCCACCGGGCTGCGGCTGGCCTCCAGCAACAACTGGACGAATTGCGCCGCTTCGTCGCGCAGGCGCGCTTCCTCCCTTGGCGCGATGCCAGCCATGGATGCCGAACTGGCAAAACGGAACAGTTCCTCGAACTGGTCGATTACCAGAACGACGATCTTCTTGTCGACTCCGTCCATCTCGCCGATCGCCTTGGCGATCCCGTGGCTAGAGCCGCGTAGATGATGCGATATGCGCTCGGCGCGCATTGCATTTATGATCGGATCGTCGGTTGCCGACAGGTCGTCGCCCAGGTGTTTGAGAGTCTGTATAAGGGATTCCAGCGGAAGATCGCCCGGCCGCATCTCGATCCACAGCCATTGCCGCCCGCCGCCTTCGCGATTCTCCTCGTCGAGCAGAGGGAGTAGGCCGGCACGTACAAGCGATGATTTTCCGCTTCCGGAATTGCCAATAACCGCGACGAAGCGGCTCAGGTCCAGCAGTCGATAGAGCGCAAAGAATTGGGCGCTTCGGCCGAAGAAAAACTTCTGGTCGAGCGGCCCGAATGGCCGCAGACCCGGAAATGGCCGTGCTTTGGAAAGCGTAGATACGCCCAACGCGGTCATCGCCGCTATTTAAGCGAGGAGGGGAGCGAGGTCATCCGGCCCAGGCGGATTTGGAAGCGCCGTCAGATCGATCGCCACGTCTATTTCGTCCTTGGAATAGAACTGGACGCCCATCTTCTTTGGCATGCCGGGGGGGGGACCGGCGACCAGGCCGCGACGCGTAAAGCGCTTCGTGCGCCCCAACGTTTTCCAGTCGACGAGTTCATTTGAGCTCACCTTCGCCCACACGTCCGGAGCGGACGCCCAACAGACGACGACCGCATCACATTCGCGCAAGTTCTGCTTGTGCAGCCGGACGCGCTCGGCATCTGTGCCTTCGACAGCCGGAAACCGGGGCGTAATGTCACGCGCCCTTAGGGCCATGCCGATTTCGTAGGCATATCCGATGTCCTCGGGACGGTGATAGACGTACATCCGCGCATTGGCAGGCGTTTCATCGAAGGTCTGCTGGGGAACCACTGCGCGGGAGAGCCTCTGGGCAACAAGTTCCACGAATTTGCTCAGGGTGTCGCCCTCGACGGCATCCGTGTCCATATAGCTGCCAAACCTGGATAATACCTCCAGCGGATCACGAAGTCCTTGTTCGGACCCTGCTGCATTCAAATCCAGTATCTTGGGAGCCCAGATGATGCGCTTTAGCTTGCGCGCGTCTTCCTCGTTCGCGGCTTTTTGAGCGGCCCGTGAAAGTTGGAGTTTTACGATCGGTTCTGCGTCATCGGGCGCAAATCCGGGCTTTTCACCCAGAAGGTGGATCGAGAAATCCGCCGTGGACAACGCATCGTCGACGAATTTCACCGCCGTCGAGTCAACCGGAATGTCCTTGGCCGGATCTGGAACGATCGTGTAGCCGGAATTCGTGAGTTCGACCACCATGCGGTCGTAAGCGCTCCGCGTGTCGCTCGCAGGTTTGGCCAAATACACCGCCCTGTCGCTGGTCGGGCGCGGCTTGAGCGAGATGGCCTCCGGTGGTGGAGTCATCTCATGCGAGGCGTATCTCACGGCCCGGCGCCTCAGCACTTTGGCAAGCTCATCCAGACGTTCGTAGTACTGGTTGTCACGGGAGACCCCATGAACAAAGAATTCCCGTTCCAGATCCACCTCGTCGGGGTCGTCGAGAGCATAGAACTGTATTCCGCTCTGGCCCTGTAACAGCGATGGCCGGCGATCATTTGCGACGTGGCGCTTGCCGACCACAATGATCCGCTCGCGAATGCCGGATTCGTCGGACCGCCAGCGGTCAGTGAAGATTTTTAGTTCTTGCTTGCAATAGTCGCTCGACATCCAGTTGGGCGACAGGACCGCCAGCATCAACGCCGATGCCTCGATTGCCTCGGCTATCTTTTTGTCGAACTGATCCGCCTGATCGACCTGACGGACGTCACGCCAAAGCTTTGGTTTGGGGTCGCCATAATCCCTGAACCTATAATGCAATTGATCGTAGAGGGCGGTGATGAAACCCTTCTTCGCCGGCTCATCGGGCGGCGACACATCGTCATTGCGCGCATAAGAGACAAAAATCTGAACTGGACTATCCGAAACCATCCGCCCGTTCCCCAACCCTTGGTCGTGCTGGCTAGTACATGAACTTACGCTTTGTGCTTTCGCATCGCAAGTAGATGCGGAAACCGGAGGTAAATAGGGCAGGTTTAATGGAGAAGCATGAAAGGCGTCTATGCCTGAAACTGTGGGATACCAAGAGGAATAAGCTCTCGGCATGTTTTCTGGACGGCGGGAAGTCGTTGAAGAAATTCTTTTGCAAAAACCGATACTAAATGGCTGGACGGTACGGCTGTTACGATCCAAGATTCATCGGTACGGACAGCTCTGAGGGTCTGAACCTCACCCGACATTCAGATTCACGGTGCGACGTTCAACTCACTCGACAAGGCTCTGCTTGAGGAGACAATCCTTCATGAGGGGGCTGCCATGCCTTGGGCTTGGAGCCACGAAGCCGTTTCCGAATATCACCTCGCCAAAATTGAACGACAGGCGTGGCTTCTGACGGTAGAACTCCGCGACGCGCAGTTGTCGCAGAGAACGTCGGCAACCGCTATGCGCGACGAACGTGGTCCGGCAATTAGTGGGCCGTTAGCGGAATGTCAGCTTCTGGTGTTCGAACCTAGTTATAGAGACACCTGGGCCAGCGCGAGCATCGGCGTGACATGACCCAAAGGCGACAAGTCGACCAAAAAGGTGGGAAGGGCAGCGAACCCCTCTATATCGATAGCCATGGATGCATCGAGCGACCACCCGCAAAACGACGAGCTTCTCTCGGACATCCAGCGCCTGTCCTTCGACTATTTTC